>DUTE01000351.1 GCA_012842235.1 Bacillota bacterium | reverse complement strand
GATAAAGGTATTCATGAGTTTACTTACTCACTGTTTTTACACAAGGACCCATCTTTAGAAGGTACGGTTAAAGAAGCATATGACTTAAATGTTGATCAACTTGTCTGTGAGAAAAAAGAAGATAACTCTTTAGCAATTCTACCCGATGTAACATCATTTATTTCGTATACAACAAAAGGAGTATTACTCGATACCATTAAACTGGCCGAGGATAACGATGGGTTTATCTTACGTTTTTTTGAGTTTCAAGGTGGATATGATACATTGAAAATAAATTCAGGGGTAACTAGTTTAAGCAGTGTAAATATTTTAGAAGCCAAAAAGCAAATAAAAGAGGAAGATATGTTTGTATTTAGTCCCTTTCAAATAAAAAGTTACAGAGCTAAACTGAAAATGTGATAAACTATAGAAAAGACAAGCTTTTTTCGTGAAGAAAAAGGCTTGTCTTTCACTAGAATACCGATTCACTATAGTTTACTGAAGACTCTTTAGACGCTAAAATAGAAATGGCTAGATTGTTTTAATAGATGTTAGTAAATCAAGCAACGTTCTGATAGTTTTATAATACCTACAGTAGGAACTTAGTGTTTTAGATGGTTGTGTAAAAGGTCTTTAAATATTAAGGCAAATCTGACATTTCGTGTTGTAAAAGAGATCCTGAATTTACTGAATATAGCAGGTTAAGACAGACAGTATGCAGAAAGACTACCAATGTAAAAGATATAATATGTAAATTAATAAGAATTCATCTGTACAAAATCTGTACATAATGCGGTAAGGAAGAGTCAAACAGGTGAGTTCTCGGGGGGTTATTTCATGGTAGCACAGAAGAAGATTTATCAGTTATTGGCTATCGATTATGTTTTGGGGTTTATTTCTACCTATCTAGCTATGTTGATTACTAAAACACCGATTATTTGGCCACTTGTTTTTCTATTACCACTAATTATTTTGCTTTCGGAAATGATGTTTAAGCTTCATCAAGTTATCTATAGGCATATCGATTTTATGGACTTGTGGCGTATGGCTGTAGCAATATTAGTTGGCCACGTCTGTATATATGCACTTACCATTAATTACATAGGCTTGAGATTTGTTATTACTAGTTTAGCGTTATATCTCTGTGCTATTTGTGGCTCAAGAGTTGTTTTTAAAATATGGTTAACCAGAAAACATCAACAAGGCCAAATAGAAATCAATAAGATAAAGCCAAAAACAATAATTGTTGGTGCTGGTGCAGCTGGTATTATGGTAAGAGAGGAAATTGAAAAGCATAAGCATTTGCAGGCTGATATTATTGGATTTGTTGATGACGACGAGAGTAAAATAGGCAGAACAATTCATAACACTCCTGTGTTGGGTCGCATTTCTGATTTAGAATATTTACTAGAGCAACTAGATGTTAAACAGTTAATCTTTGCTATTCCTAGTGCTCCAGGTTCTGTTGTTCGGCAAGTTAATGATATTGCAAAAAAACATCACGCTAAATTAAAAGTTCTACCGGGAGTTTATGAGATTTTAGAAGGCAAGGTTCAAGTGAGTGCACTTAGGGATGTCAATATAGAAGATTTGCTTCGCCGAGATCCAATAAAGCTTGACCTAGATAGTATTGCTTTATATCTAACTAATAAAGTTGTCTTAGTTACAGGAGCAGCAGGCTCTATAGGTTCCGAGTTAGTGCGACAGATATGTCTTTTTCATCCCAAAGAGATTATTCTATTAGATATTAACGAAAACGGTCTGCACGATATGCATATTGAACTTTGCCAAAAGTTTCCTTCCCAACCTTATTCATGTGTAATAGCAAACATTAGAGAAAGAGATAGATTAAACGAGATATTTACAGAAAAAAAACCTGATGTTGTTTTTCATGCAGCAGCTCATAAACATGTACCGATGATGGAACACAACCGCATGAAAAACAACATCCGGTTTTTTTTCTGTAAATATCTCGTTTAATCTATCTCTTTCTCTAATGTTTGCTATTACACATG
>DUTE01000350.1 GCA_012842235.1 Bacillota bacterium | reverse complement strand
TCTCCCACCTCCGTGAATTATAGGCTCTAGGCTAATTGCTAATTGCTAATTATTGCCCTATCTTTGAGCCTTCACGAATATCCTGCGAAACACTTATTGATACACAGCACCTTGTGCGTCTATGAGAGTCTTTACTCTCATAAATATTGTACAACTAATTAACTAAAAAGAAAAACACTTTTAATCTCTTTAGTTAATGGTATTGTGAGTTGTGTCTTGATATAGAGACAGAATTTTTCTTAAATGCAGGAAAGCTCTCTTATCTTCACTTAAAAACCCCTTTTCTAAAGTGTGGCTAAATTTTAGCAAGGAGATTTAGTGCTTTTTTATCTGCCATAAAGCCTCTTAAGACTGTCTATAGCTCTACCTTTTTTACTCTCTAAAATATCTTCTGCTTCTTCATTGTTTTTTAGGTGTTCAAGCATTAGCTGGCCTTCTTCCTCACAGAAACGATCGTGCTCATAATAGAGTTCTCTTAAAGCAAACAGAGCAAACTTTACCATTCTAAAAGGTCCATATGCTCTTTTGGATTCGCCTCTCATGTTTTCCACAGCAACACTATAGCCATCTTTTATACTTTGAATAATATCTTGAAGTTCATTAGTAGGAGAAAAGACTATAGTATAGTACCAGCCAAATAGATCACCTGATTCACAACCGTGGGCATCAGATACACCTACTACAGGTATCTTTTTGCCTTTTGCTCTTTCTTCGTGGTAGCGGGCAACTTGTAGAGTATTTGAGTCTACTTGATTTTTATAATAACCACCGATAACCTCTAAGGCATCAAATGGTTGGGTTTCAAAGAGGTAATCTGTTAAGGGGCCTGAAGGTGAGTAGCCAGATGTAATAAGCCAATAAGGATGGCAAAATATCCCTAGTCCTCTAGCCTGTCTAATCTTTTGAAAAACCCAAAGACATGAGGCATACTGATACCTATCTACCCCTTGTTTAAGGCAACCTAAGTTTGCTGAAATATCTTCTACTTCATTTAGATAATTTTGGTAGTTATCACCTCTAAAAAGATCATTTACACTGAAATTGCCACCAAAATTAACGATATGCACTGGGTTATTTGGTGCATGAACCTCTTCGCCTCTAAAGATCTTTAGATCAATCTTATCAAAATCAAAAGCTCTTTGTGCCTCTATAGATGGTTCGTATTTGCCATGATCTGTAAGAGCCATAAAATCAAGGCCAATTTTTCGGCAACTAGCTGCAACAAAAGCTGGAGGTTCTCTGCCATCAGAGCGATTAGAGTGCATATGGAGATCACCTTTAAGTGGTAGCCTATGAAATAGATCATGTCTTAGCGAATAGACATTAAATGCACCAACTAATCTTTTATTTTCTGATGTCTCTCTCAAGTAAATAATATGCTCTTGTTCTTCAAAGAAGAGATGTTGAAAGATAAATTTACCATCACAAGGCTTAATTTCCTTTGTTTCCACATTATCAAAGACAGAGTCAACTTGAAAAGCACTTGGAATAAGCAGGTTTTCATTGGGGTTTCTATGCTCCATAGGCACAATACATACTTCGTAGATCTCATCGTCTTTAATCTGATAATAGTCATAAAGTGGCTCGATTGCTATCTCTGTAAGCTCATTTGCTAAAACAACCTTAGGAAAAACACGGAAGTAAATTTGTTCAGGGCGTAGGCGATCCATTAAAGAGAACATCCTTTCTTTTTGTATAAT
>DUTE01000040.1 GCA_012842235.1 Bacillota bacterium | reverse complement strand
GATCGCTACATCACTGATTTTTACTAGCTTTTTGGCTTCATCATCATCAGATGCACCAATATCAATATAGAGGTCATCAAATCCTAAGACCTGGGTTCTTTCTTCTGGTCTTTGCAAATGAATTGCTTTGGCACCAATAACACCAATTACTTTGTCTTTGCCAATATATACTGGTTTAGACACTAAAACCCGAGGATCAATACCTCCGACTGGGCTAAACCGCAAAAGACCATTTTTTTCAATATTGGTTATCATTAAACCTACTTCATCCATATGAGCTGCAAGCATTACTTTGGGACCTGGCTTTGTTTTGCCTTTAACCGCGTAGAGATTCCCCAAGGAATCTGTAAAAAGTTCATCTACATTAGGTTTTACATAATCCCTTATTAAATCTCTTATTTCTTGCTCTCTGCTGGATACACCACTAGCTTCGCTTAGTTCCTTTAAAAACATGGCAATCCCTCCACAAACTGACGGTCAGCTTTAAGGGCAAATTCTGCAAGAAGCCTTCCGCCCTCCTTTATATCAGCAAGATCAAGAGTCTCTACTGATGTATGCATGTATCTTAAAGGTAGCGATAACAAAGCACAGGCAACACCAGATCTGGCAACTTGGATACTCCAGGCATCTGTACCTCCTGCACTTGTTGATGCTTCTAGCTGATAGTTTATTTTAGCCTCGTCAGCTACTTCTTTCATCTTCTCTAAGATCTTTGGATGTGTATCTGGTCCCATGCTAATTACAGGGCCTTTGCCTAAAGTAAAGCCTCTGTCAGCTCTAACACCAGGAAACTCTCCGTGACAAACATCTACAGCTATACCTAAATCTGGATCTATACCATAGGTTGCAACTGCTGCACCCCTTGTACCTACCTCTTCTTGAACAGTTGCCACAAGATATACATCAAGGTTGTGGTTTATCTCTGTAAGTCTTTCTAGACAATGAGTAAGCATAACAACACAGGCTCTATCATCAAATGATTTTCCTGCGTATCTTTGCCCGGCAAGTTTTTGTACACTGCGCTCAATAGTAATTACATCACCGATTCGAACTAGTTCTTTAACCTTGTCTACGTCTAATCCTAAATCGATATAAAACTCTTCTTCAGGGTAGGCCTTCTTTTGTTCGTTTCGAGCTTGTAGATGAGGTGGTTTTGCACCTATTACCCCACGTAGTTTTTCTTTTCCGTGTACAGTTACTTCTTGGGCAACTAAGGTTCGATAATCAAACCCACCTACAGTTGCAAAGCGAATAAAACCTTTTTCATCGATCTTTTTTACCATAAGACCGATCTCATCTATATGAGCCGCAAGAAGTAATTTACCATGACCTTTGCCTTTCTTTACGGCAATCACATTTCCCAGGGCATCTCTTCTTACTTCATCAGCCATCTTAGACCAGTTTTTACTGATTATCTCTGCAGGCATGTTTTCATAACCGGAAATGCCACTGCTTTCGGAAAGGGCTTTTAGCAACTCTGCTAAATCCATAGCTCTCACCTCCTATAATATTTGGCACATCACTTTAGAGCAATAAAATTCACTTCTAACATTCTCACAACTATGGTGCCACTAAACACTAATTCTATTTCTTGTTACCTTTGCCTTTTTTTTTCACTAGAAAAGAGGTATTCTTTCCCTCTAATAATATTCTATATAAAAGAACCACAACTAAAAAGTTGTGGTTCTTTTGGCATCGTTTTCTTTTTACCTAGTTTTTATCTTATTGAAATACGACAATCTCACTAACCCAGATATTCGCACCATTAAAGGTTAGATCGCATTTTACATAGCGGCCTGTTCCTTCAACATTTGCCGTATACCAAAGACCTACTTCACCTTCATATGGTCCTGGCTCATAGGTAAAAGGACCAGACCAAGTTTTTGCATCATCTGAAAGATAAACTTCCATCTTAGCAGGGGCTAAGATACCCCAGGAACCACTTAAAAAGTAGGCTCTGACTTCACCTACACTTTTGCTGGAACCAAGATCCATAACGATAGTACCCGGTTTTTCTTCTTCCTCACCTTTCCAAAGGCCTACCCAAGGTCCATGGCCTGGAGATGTGTAATCGCCAAGTTTACCATCGGTTAATTCCATACCATCTGAATCAGGATAATCTGAACGAACTTCAAAATTGAAATATTGATAGGGCCTGCCAATTGAGATAATTCCACCTTGGACTGGTTTAAAGAGGCAGCCTGAAAGGACAAATGCAAGTGCCCCCAAAAGAGCAACCCAGATTAGGGCTCTCGATTTCTTTTTCATTATTATTAACCCCCTCAAAGTTAATTATCGATAACTAGTTTAGAACTTTAGCTTAATAGTAGCAGAAACTAGATGGACTGAAGGAGCTTTATCTAGCAAGTCTTTTTTGCGAAGATAACCTAGCTCCATCTGAGCATTATCACTTGTCTTTAGTAGCCAATTAGCTCCAAGAGTATTAACTACAGTGTTACCTTCACCAAAATGGTTAGCACTTAGTTCACCCTTTGCACCAACTGAAATAATCTTTGACAAATCATACGTAGCACTAAGTCCTAAAGCACCAGATTCTACTTTGACCTCTTCTTCTTCACCAGTTTCGCTAAAGAGAACGGTTTTGCTATCAAAAGCGGTATTATAGTCAAAGTAGCCATCTAAAGTTAGCTTTGGAACAACTTTTGCCCGTGCCTTTAGAGAACCATCAAGTTTTTTAGTTGCAGTATAAAGACCCTGTTCAACAAAGTCTTTGTCAT
>DUTE01000349.1 GCA_012842235.1 Bacillota bacterium | reverse complement strand
CACCTCTTAAAAATTAACCCTTCATACCAGAATAAGTCATTGTTTCAACAACATATCTCTGGAAGAAGATAAATACATGGGTGCCGCTGCAGCCGGTAGCTTTTTGACCACAATACCAGTTATTTTAGTATTTATCTTCTTCCAGAGATATGTTGTTGAAACAATGACTTATTCTGGTATGAAGGGTTAATTTTTAAGAGGTGAAACTATAATGGTAACCGTACGGCTCGAAAATATTGATAAAATTTTTGAGCAAAAAATGCCCAACGGGGAAATTTCTAAAGTCTATGCCTTAAAAAACATTAACTTGACTATCAACGACGGTGAAACCATTGCTGTTGTAGGGCCGTCGGGTTGCGGAAAATCGACCTTGTTGCGCGTTATTGCAGGTTTAGAAAATCCAACTAGTGGAAATGTATATTTTGATGATAAATTAGTTAATGATGTAGAACCTAAAGACCGTGGTATAGGTATTGTTTTCCAAAACTATGCTCTATACCCACACTATAAATCTAAAGGAAATCTCTCGTTTTTCTTCAAATTACGTAAAGTAAAAGAAGAAGAAATCGATGAGAGGGTAAGAATTACTGCTGAAACCCTAGGTGTCGGTTTTGATGAATTGTTAAACCGCAAACCCGGTCAGCTTTCAGGTGGTCAGCAACAAAGAGTTGCCCTTGGTCGGTGTATTATTAAAGAACCAACTATTTTCTTATTAGATGAGCCACTTTCTAATCTCGATGCTAAGCTACGAGAAAGAACAAGAATCGAACTAAAAAGATTGCTGAGAAGATTTAAGGTTACTACATTTTACGTAACTCATGACCAGGTTGAAGCTATTACTTTGGGTGATAGAATAGCAGTTATGAAGAGTGGATCAATTCAACAGGTAGCTCCATATAGAGAGATATACAAGCATCCCCTTAATATGTTTGTAGCTAATTTTATTGGTTTACCACCAATGAAGTTTATGGATGTTACCCTAAAAGGGCAAAAGATAGTTGGCAATGGTTTTGAAATTGAGGTATCCTCAGAGATTGCTAACGCTATTGGGGATGAAAATAGGGAATTAACTATGGGTATTCGCCCTGAAAACGTAAGCTTTAAAGAGAAGCAAGAAGCTGGATATTTCCCTGCAAAAATAGATGTTATCGAACCTTTGCCTAATGAAGGTGCTAAATATCTGTTCTTCTCTTTTGATGAAAAAACGGAATCAATCGCCAAGGCTGAACTAAGCTTTGACGGCGAAGTGGGAGATACCATCTATGTTAAATTTGATCCAGCTAAGATTTATATTTTTGACAAAGAAACTGAAGAAACAATAGTTGCTCAAGATAAGATGTTTTCAGTTGCTAATGTCTAGTTAGTAATTTCGTTAAAGGGGGGACACCGCATTGGCCGAGGTAATTTTAAAAAATGTAGTTAAAGAGTATCCCAATGGCGTTGTCGCTGTAAACAAAATTAATTTAGATATTCAAGATGAGGAGTTTGTCGTCTTAGTTGGACCTTCTGGTTGTGGTAAGACAACAACTTTGCGTATGATTGCTGGTCTTGAGGAGATTACTGAAGGTGAAGTCCTTATTGACGGCAAAGTAGTTAATAACGTGCCACCAGATGCTAGAGATATCGCTATCGTATTCCAAGATTATGTTTTGTATCCTCACAAAAATGTCTACGAAAACATGGCATTTGGTCTTGAAAATAGTGGTATGAGAGAAGTCGAAGCTAGAAGAGCGATCGAAGACGCTGCAAATATTTTAGGTTTAACCAATCTTCTTGATAGGTTCCCAGGGGAACTTTCTGGTGGTCAAAAGCAACGTGTTGCTCTTGGTCGTGCTATTGTTCGTCAACCTAAAGTTCTTCTGATGGACGAACCACTATCAAACTTAGACCCTGTACTCAGGTCGGAGATGCGTGCGCATATTAAGAGAATGCAACGCAGAAGGAAGGTAACAACCGTTTATGTAACTCATGATCAACAAGAAGCTATGACCATGGGTGACAAAGTAGTTCTTATGTACAACATTCTCTTGCTGGACCAAT
>DUTE01000348.1 GCA_012842235.1 Bacillota bacterium | reverse complement strand
CAAGGCTCTCTTTTTTTAGAATGTAGTAAAAAACGGTCTGTAATAAAATACTGAATAAGGCTAACTACTAGGAAGGACAAATGATATATTCTGTTAAACTAGCTCATTATGAATACATATTCATATACAAGATTTTTGCCTAAAGAGGGGGAAGGGGGATATAATTTGCCGAAGGTGATCGATGATGTAGAAAAAAGAATTCAAGAAGCAGGTATTAAAGTTTTTAGTGTTAGAGGTTATGTAGATACTGATATGAAAACAATTGCCAAAGAGGCAGGTATAGCCGTTGGCACTTTATATAATTATTACCCTAGCAAAAAAGAACTCTTTTTTAACATACTAGAGATAAGTTGGGAGGAAACGTTTTTTCAGCTCGACAAGATCGCTAATAGTCAAAAACCTTTAGATAAAAAAATCGATCTGTTTGTGGACATATTGTATAAAGAAATAAACAAGCGTCAAGGCTTAGGTTTTGAACTAATTCGTTTTAACAACACAGATCCTCAAATTAAAACAGAGCTTGACAAAATAAACCAAAGGTTTGAAAAATTAATATTAGTACTAATACAAGAAGCAGACAGCGAGGAAGCAGAGCATAAATTGCTTTCTGAAGAAGCAAAGCTTTCTAAACTTGTGGTTTTATCGCTTCTTGTCTTAAATAGTGACTGTGAAAAAGAACAGAAAAAAGACAAGGAGTTTTTAGCTGCTTTTGTTAAAAGAATTCTCTATCTAGATTAAGGAGTTTTAACAGCTGTATTGGTTTGGCTTAAATAATTGCAAACAAGAAGTATTAGCTAACATTTTAATAGCTGTAAGATGCAGGTTCTAAAAAAGGTATAAGATTTGTAATGTAGCATATGAGATCGCTATTTTTTGCTTAGATTGTATTTTTAGGGGTTTAGAGGCATAAAATCCTAATCAGACCTTAAAGGTATTTAATGTTGAGTCAAAAAAACCTGTCCTAATAAAATGGGCAGGTTTTTTTATTTACTTAGCTTATTTAACACTGTTAGTATCTTCACCGAAGGTAAGTATATATTCAGCACAAATATAGCCAAAGAAAAACCAAATAAAGCTAGCTACCGAAAGACCTAATGTTGTACAATCAAAAAGCTCCCGAATTACAACTGCAAAAAACCCAGCACCAATCGGTCCATAAAAAGGCTTTTTTTTAGCTAGTTTGTAACACATATATAGAATAGAGATATAAATCGCAATGGAAAAGAGCATACCGATAAGGCCAAGTTCTGCACCGAACTGTAAATAGATATTATGGGCATGAGAAAGAGGGGTTTGTCCTTCAGGGATATAGTTTCTATAGCTTTCTTGGAAGTTTGACAGTCCTATACCGAAAGGATGATGAAGCATCATATCTATTGCCGCTTTATAACTATTAATCCGTGCTGAGTTTTTTTCTAAAACAAACATATTAGCAAATCGTAAACGCCAAAAAGGAACACTATAGATCAAGACACCTAACAAAATGCAAGCACAGAGAATAAAAACCGTAAGTTTCCTTGTCTTTTTACCAAATAAGGGTAGAGAAACGAATAAGGCAATTAAGCCTACCCAAGCAGCTCTTGAGGCGGTTAAAAGTATACCGTATATTGCTAGTAAAGAAAAAATAGCATAGAAAAGACGCTGCTTTGGTTTGTCTTTTTTGTAAAGAGTTGCTAAAAATACACTTAAAGCAATCAAAAGAAGAGTGCCTGCTGCATTACATCCTACTAAAAGACTTGCACGTCTAGCTCCACGAATATATTTATCGTAAAAGATATAAGCAGTAGCGAGAATGGATGTAATTACCCAAAATTCCCAAAACAGTTCTTCGTTGGTTTTTCGTGCAACAAGACCTGCAAAAAAGGCAACAAAGACAACAATAAATAGCCCCAAAGCTGTTCCCCAAGCATTTATGTTTCTTGGTGCAACTATTAAAGTAGCTAATATTGCCCAGATAACAAATGCAAAACTGATCAAAGGAAGAAACTGTTTTTGAGGTTCTAAAGTCTTTATTTCTTTAACATAGCTTTTAAAGAAAGGTGGATAAAACAGACTTAGCAAGATTAAAAGTAAGCCAGGGATAGTTTGTCCTAGTCCACCGAATAGAACAAAAATAGCACCAATAAAAGAAAACCAAAGAGAATATTTTTGTTTCACCGATATTTGCCTCCTTGCATTAAGCGATAGGTTGAAATATAAAATGACAGAACTAAGAGTACATTATTCTAGCAAGAAAAAGGTCACTGATAGTTTATCTTAACGAGCAATTTTTAATTATTCGACATAAAAGTAAAACTGAAAAGAAAAACAAGAAGGCAGAGACGGTTGTAACGGAAAATCAATATTTGTTAGATTAGATGTTTTGTGTTAAGAAGCTTCTGAGACTAATTGGCAATACAAATCTTCTGTAGCTGCGACCATTTTATCAGCTGTGTAGTGTTCTTGGAAACGTAAAACTGCTTTATCGCCTAATTGTTTTCTGAGTTTTTCATTGGTTAGTAATGTTGTAATAGAACTAGAGAGCTGGTTGTGGGGTACACAAATACCTGCATCAGCTACAATTTCGGAAAGACCGCAAACATTGCTGGTAACGCAAGCAAGTCTTGAAGCCATGGCTTCAACTAATGCCAAACCAAAGGTCTCTGTTCTTGAAGGTAAAACAAATATATCGAGAGTCTGTAAAAACAAAAAAGGGCTAACTAAACCTAAAAACTTAACAGGGATTTTTAGCTTTTTGGCAAGTTTCTTGAGTGCACTTTCTTGGGTCCCTGTTCCAGCAATAAGTAGTTCATATGGTAGATCAACTTTAGCTAACTCAGTCAATAATATATCTAACCCCTTATCCTTTTCTAATCGGCCTAAATAGCCAATTTTAGGAGGTTGGTTATAATATTTCTCTCTCTTATCTACTAAGGAAGGAGTCTTTATACCGTTGGGGATAACATGGGTTTTAGATACACCTAAACCCTGTAGTAACGAGGATTCCCAATTGGTAAAACAGATAATATTAGCTTTCTTGGCAAAAAGAGAAACCATTAAGGCATCAAATTTATTATAATAAGAGTGTGGTGTAAAAACAACGGGAATACCGTAGTCACTAACAAGTTCTCTTGCTGCATGGATATGAATTAGATCGAAGTTGCAGGCTATTTTGTTTATTATTTGGCGACGTCTAAATGGCTGAAAAAGTGAGGGTAGAGGCATTTCTAAGAATTCTACGTTGGAAAAGAAGTCTATTCCCGGTCCTTTTGGTGAAAAAACAGTAATGTCATGATTGCGGTTAGTTAAACCTTCAGATAGCAATGATACAGCCTTTTCCGTACCGCCACATTCTGCATAAGGTAACACCTGCAAAATCTTCATGTCAGTCTCTCCTTTCCTTAAGTAGTGGCTAGTGGCTAGCTATTAAAGAATAAACTTATTGATTTAGCATTTCTAAATGAGTTCTTGCTAAACAGCTGAGTTTTTATTTCAGATGTAGATGTCTATCTATCTTTCGTGTTTTCTTATTGATTACCTTTTCTAGTGGTAAGGTGAGGTGAAGAGCTGTTTAAGGACAAGGCCACAAGCGATAAAATAAAGGTACCAATAATAAACTGTTTCCGTTGCCTATTTAGGAGTATAAGATAGTTAATTACATAAAAAATCT
>DUTE01000039.1 GCA_012842235.1 Bacillota bacterium | reverse complement strand
TGAACAGGAGATAGACAAAGAGATTAGACGTTCAAAACTAAAAGCACTTGGGAATATAGATGTAGTCTTTAGTATAAAACTTCTTAATGCTATTTGAGCAAAGCTCTGTTTCTGTCTTTAAGTTTTATACTAAAGACTACATCTATATTCCCAAGTGCTTTTAGTTTTGAACGTCTAATCTCTTTGTCTATCTCCTGTTCAACTCTTTTTAAAACCCTCATTTTGTACTCTTCAAACGTTTCGAAACTCCTCATCTGCATTTTAAAAGCTCTGCCAAAACTACATTTACCAAGCAATTTTCTCACCTCATCAGGATTCCTACAGATTAAATCGACATGCCTAACCAAGAATCCTTCCATTAGACTTAATACTCTTTATTAAACCTAAGTTAAGGTAGACCTATACTGCTGATAGACGTTCCCCTAAAATTTACATTATAATATCTTAAATCATCTTCTAGATCAAGAGGGACTAGGAGAAGCCTAGTCCCTTAACATGCTAGTATCAAAAGTTCACTTTCTGCTGCTACTTCATCTTCTTTTTCAAGTAATTCTACATACTCACCTAATATTTTGCGAAACACATCGCCTTCAAGGCGTTCTTCTTGGCGAATAATTGTGGCTGTTTCTTTAATAAAACGTTTGAATCTTTGTAATCTTTCTCTGACCATAATACCTTCATTATTTATTATTCTCATAATCTCATAATTTAGTTCATTTTGCCCAATCTCTTCGGAAACAACCCCTAAGTGTGAAAGTCCAGAGAGAACCATTTTCTTTGCTAGTCTTGATGCTTGATAAAAGTCATTTTGACTACCAGTACTCATCGAGCCAAAGATCAGCTCTTCTGAAAAAGCCCCTGCTAAAGCTACTCTTATTTGGCCTAGAAGTTCTTCTTTTGTGTATAGATATTTATCTTCCAATGGTGCTTGGCGAACAAAACCTAGTGCTTGGCCTCTAGGAACAATAGTTACACTAGCCACTGACTTAGCTTTTACTAGTTCACTCATAACAGCATGGCCTAGCTCATGTATAGCCACTCGATTAATCTCTTCCTCAGGTGGCCTGCTATCAAGCTTTTCGCCAAGTAATACTTTCTCTTGAGCGTCAGCAAAATCTTGCCATGTTATTATATCTTCGTTTCGGCGATGGGCATTAATAGCGGCTTCATTTACCAAACTCTCTATATGAGCTCCAGAAAAGCCATAACATTGTCTAGCTAATTCTTGAAGATCTACATCATCTGCTAAAGGTTTACCTTTTGTATGGATCTGCAAAATATGAAATCTTCCTTCTCTATCAGGTAGATCCACACGAACAATGCGGTCAAAACGACCCGGTCGCAATATAGCAGGATCAAGTATATCAATTCTATTGGTTGCTCCAAGGACCAAAATCTGTTCTTGACTCCCAATACCGTCCATCTCTACAAGAAGTTGATTTAGTGTCTGGTCATACTCAAGATGGCTTGCATGTCTTCCTCTTGCACCACATAGAACTTCGATTTCATCAATAAAGATAACAGCACCTTTTTTGTTTTGTCTTGCCAAATTTCTAGCTTTTTCAAAGATATCACGTACCCTTTTGGCACCAACACCTGCATATACTTCAACAAATTCTGATCCAGAGGCATGCAAAAATGCTGAACCAGTATAGTTTGCTGCAGCTTTCGCCAATAGAGTTTTCCCAGTACCAGGAGGTCCCGATAATAAAATACCTTTTAGTGGCCTTATCCCTAAGATTTTTGTTTTTTCTTTTTCTAAAGCAAAATCAAGTGCTTCTTTTAACTCTCTTTTAGCAACTTCTTGGCCACCAATATCATAGAAATTAATAGTTTGTACGGTATTTTTCCCTACACCTACCTTAGCTCCGGCGATATCTTTTCCAGGCATAAAATTATAGAGAAATACACCAGCACCAAGAACAACAATGACAGGCCAGACATTATAACCAAATTGGCCCAAAAAGAATATGACAGCAAAAACTGCCCCTATCAAAATCTCTTTCCAATATTTACTCATTTGCAGTTACCACCTTGCTTATAAGTCGCAAAGAGACATCCTTTTCCTCTCTTAATGAATAAAGCTGTCCCTGATTTAACATACTCACATAAAGATAATCTTCATAAAGAATTATCTTAGCATCTTCATCAAACTCCCGTAAACGTATAAGAGCAGTATAATACTGATTGTTTCTAATAGCTTCTCTAATGATGAGCTCTTCTTCTTGCCATAGCTCCAAAGAATCTTCAGTGCAAAGAATCAACTCAATCTCTTTGAAACGCTTTTTAACAGGCTTTTCCTGCAAAAGCTCAATAATTTTATTTGGTTTTTTACCATCCCAAACTAGGGTTAACTTGGTTTTATCGAAAGAATAATCTAAAAGCTCAGCCTTAATCAAAAGAGCTTCTAGTGGTTTAGTGATTAGATAATAATTTAAAAGCAGACGTAGTGCGAAGATGGCCACAAAGAATATTAAAAAAACAATAATAATAACATCAAGTCTAAGTCCAAACAAACGCATGGCCTAATCTCCCTTCCTAGGCATAGTCTGATTATAACATAAATATTGCCGGACTACCTTTACTGATAGCCGGCAATATCTACCTGCTTAAAAGCTATTCTTTTAAGACATGAGCACCCTTAATATAATATTCCACACCAGAGATTACAGTTATTATTGCTGATATATAAATAAGTGGGGTACCAATTTTAAGGCCTAGCATAAGAGCTGTAACGGCAACAAACTGTACCGTAGTCTTTAGTTTACCAAGCTTAGAGACTTTGATCTCCGTACCATACGATGCCGCAACAAGCCTAAGACCCATCACAGCAAATTCTCTACCAAGAATCACCATAGCAATAAGAGCATTTAACTTATTCAGCTGAACTAAAGAGAGCAAAGCCCCGGTAATTAAAAGCTTATCAGCAACAGGATCAATTAAAGCCCCAAGTTTTGTAACCATCTTACCCTTTCGGGCAAGATAGCCATCAAGATAATCTGTTAAAGCTGCTATCACAAAAAGTATAGTAGCTATTGTTTCTCCATAAGGTAGTTTAAAAATTGCAAAAACCATAAACACAGGAACTAAGAATATTCTTATAAAAGTTAACCAATTTGGTAAATTCACTTTTCAGGCCCCACAGGCCTACACCTCCCGAAGATGAAAATATATTGCTAATAAAGTTATCTATAACTCAACTTCACCTGCTAAATCATACTCTAGAGCTTGTGTAATTCTTACATTAATAATATCGCCACTTTGGGGGAGCTTTTCTGGTATACCAAAATAGGTTAAACCGTCAACCTCCGGGGCTTGGAATTTTGTCCTACCAATATACACAAGGTCGCTTTCTTCACTATTCCCCATCACAAGTACTGGGTAGGTTTG
>DUTE01000347.1 GCA_012842235.1 Bacillota bacterium | reverse complement strand
GTACTTACTTTTTGAGCTACTGCAGCAAATTCTTCTAAGGCCAACATCTCTCTTGTATTGGCCACATCTAATACTGTTTGGAGGCGAAAACGAAATTTTTTAGATGTGGCCAATACAAGAGAGATGTTGGCCTTAGAAGAATTTGCTGCAGTAGCTCAAAAAGTAAGTACAGAAAGAACAACTCTCCAAAATCTATTAAGAGAGCTTGATTATACTAGGAATATAGCCTATATGGGCAATCTTTTTGAACTAAAGATGAAAGCGAGTTATAGTGCAGTACTACAAAAACAGATAGAATTATCAAGACTTAGGCTTATAAAATTAGAAAAAGAGATGGAAATTAAACGTCTTGAGCTTGTAGAGAAGATGAGAGATAGACAACTTCTCGAAAATCTCAAAGGGAAAGCTTGGATTAAGTATAAAAAAGAAGCCGAACGCGAGGAGCAACTCTTTCTGGATGAAATTGGAGTTACTCACTTCTCCAGAAAAGAGGGGGAGAGTCTATGAGATGGTTTACTGTTATATTGATAATATTAGTAGCTTTAGTAGTGGGGATGTATGCCCTAACAGTTGCAAATGTAATTGATCCAGGGGCATTTATTGTCTCTAAACTAGAAAAGTGGGAATCTACTAAAGCTTATGTAGAAACATATAGGCTAGGTTTACAAGATGAAGAGACACTAGCAAAAAGACAAGCTGAATTAGAAACTTTAGCTCTTGAGTTAGATAAAAGACGTGAAGCATTAGCAGAACAAGAAGCCGCTTTAGCAAAAAAAGCCAAAGATTTAGAAAACCAAGAAGCGAGAATTTCCACGAATTTAGCCAAATTAAATCAGCAAGAAGTTAATAAAGAAAAAGCAATTTCTGAAAAGAAGGCACTGCAAGCAGAAGCTGTCTTGCTTTCAGAGATGGAAACCGGGAATATATTAGCTATTTTAGAGAACATGCCAACCAATAAACAAGCAAAACTCTTAGCTTATATGGACCCGGATACCATAAGGAATGTGCTTAGCAGCATGGAGCCAGAAAAAGCTGCAAGCATACTACCACAAGTATCATTAGCACAGATTGGAGGTGAATAGATGGATGTAGTATTAAATCTTCTAGTTTCAGATTCTTTTCCTAGTTTACCAAGACAAACTAAGCCAATCTTCAATGAGACCTCGTTTAAAAAAGTTTTCAACAAAGAGTCAAATATAGATAAGGTAGACAAGGCAGAAAACAGTTCTTTGGAGAAAGATCAAAAAACTGAAAGAACAAAAAAGGGTCAAAACAAGGATCGCTTTGAACCAGCTATAGCTATGCCATTAGGTTTCTTCTTACAATCAATGTACTCAACAAAAAGTAGCGATAATCTTTCTTTAAGAACACTAGCAGAATCACTAGTTGAACAAGCAAATGATAATTTAGGTACTGTGCTTGTTTCCTTAGCTAATAGTGATTTTGCTGGCAATGAAAAAATGGCTGATCTTTTTAACGAGTTACAGGTTTCTGTAGATAGAACAGATCTTAGTGATACAGAAAAGATTGCTAGGGTAGAAGATGCACTTTTAGAACTGATTTTTGCACATCAAGCAGACAAAAATCAGCAGCTTCACCCTGATCAATTAAACGAAGCTATTTCTTCAGGTGAGGCAATTCAAGAGACGGAAATAGATCTAAAGCAGGTTAATGTTGTCTCCCCAACAGATATGGCATTAAAAGGGAAAAATACAGCTAGCACTCTACAGAATCTCTTTTTTGCAAGCGATACTGAGATAGACGAATTTACTAATGGTAACTTAGTTAGCTTAACAGTAGAAGAGGCTAAGAAGACAAAGAACAAACTTGGTGAAGTGATCTTTAAGATCTCTCAGAATAGTAAACCAGAAAGCTCTTCTTGGGCAGAAAAACTTTCAACTCTAGGGCAAAAAGAAGCAGCAGCTTCAGTATATAGTCTATATAGAAAAAGGCTTGAACCCACAGATTTAGAAACAATGACCAATGTAGAAAACGAAGTAATGTTTATGCTTGCTGAAGAAGAGATAGAGTTAAGCCAGATTAGAGAGGAAAATATTGATTTCCTTGTTTTACCTAGTGATACTATTAAGATAAGTAGTAAAAATCCAACCGATCGGACTCTTATAGTAGGGATAGAAGATACCAAGCAACTAGAAGATGTTTTTAATCAAAGATCATCAAAGCAAATGGCAGTAAATGAGATTGAAAGCGATCAAGACATGTTATTCTTGGAAAAATCAACAAAAAGTTCTCAATATGGGGCAGAGACTGATGTGAATGAGGAATCTTTTTCTAAATTTGCTAATCAACTCAACCAGACTCAAGAGAGTTTAGCTCTAAACACTGCATCTAATAACAACAACTTCGCCAATAGTGAAGCCATAGTTTCAGAGAGGTTCTTTAAGTTAGAAGAAATTCCTGAAGTTATTTCTGAAAGAATTAATTACAATAAATTGCAAACCGAAGAGATTAAGTTGCATCTATATCCGAAGGAACTAGGAGAAGTACGGATTTCTCTTAGTATGAAAGATGGACTGTTAAGTGCACGGTTTAAGTTTGAAAATCCTTTTACACAAAAAACAGTAGAAGAGCAGTTACCCCAGCTTAAGCAGGCACTTGAAAGCCAAGGCTTACAACTTGGTGAATTTAGTCTCAATTCAGGATTAAACCAACAACAAGCCCATTTTGAACAACTGGAAATTGCCCAGGAATTTTCGTATCTACAAAGCCTAGATAGAGATGATTCTTTTACAGATACTTCTGATAATGTAAAGATAGCTACTCGCTATCAAAAGGATCCAGATAGCATTGTCGATTATAGAGTTTAAGGAGGTGGCAAGTGGCAGATGAGAGTAGAAAATCAGGCAGCAATGACGAACTATAACACAAAAAAAACTGAAGAAAACCGAGATATCGTGGGGAAAGATGATTTTTTGAAGCTTCTAATTACTCAATTACGATATCAAGATCCACTAAACCCCATCGACGATCGAGAATTTGTAGCACAGATGGCTCAATTTAGTTCTTTGGAGCAGATGCAAAACATGAACAAACTTCTTGAGGTGTTTACCGGTACCCAGCAAGTTATCAGCATGTTTGCTCAAGCGACCAACCTTATTGGGTGTAAAGTCAAAGTAGACAATGGCGAAGGGGAAGCCAAAGAAGGTGTGGTTGAAGCTGTACGCTTCAGTCAGCAAGGTCCGGTAATAATCGTAGACGGTAAAGATTATAGTCTTTCCGATCTACTTGAAGTAACCAAGTAGGTGATTGTATGCGACCAATTATAAAGACTAATCTTACTCCGGCTATATCAAGGGAACAGAAAACCTACAAACAAAACCAACCAAAGGCTGGTTTTGCACAATATTTGGACCAAGCACTTGATGAGGTTAAATTTTCTAAACATGCTAAGCTAAGGTTAGAAAATCGCCATATTGAACCAGGCCCAGCTGAGCTACAACGGTTAAAACAGGGCATTAGTATGGCAAGAGAAAAAGGTAGTCGCAACGCACTTGTGCTAATAGACCATTTGGCCTTTGTTGTAAGTGTGGAAAACAACACTGTTGTTACAGCACTAAACTGCAATACAGATGGGAAAGAAGCTAAAGTATTTACCCAGATCGATAGCACAGTAATTAATTAATAGCTGGAAAAGCGGGACCCTGAAGGGACGCTTTATGCCGTGGAATGACTGAAGCGGCATGTTACGGTAAAAAATTGGAGGTATGTGTTAAAATGATGCGTTCTCTCTTCTCAGGCGTTACGGGCCTGAGGACTCACCAAACTAAGATGGACGTTATCGGAAACAACATTGCCAATGTTAATACAGTAGGATACAAAGGTTCTCGTGTGACCTTTCAGGAGGTTTTAACCCAGACCCTAAGAGGACCTAGTGCACCACAGGGTGGTAGAGGCGGTATTAACCCTATGCAAGTTGGTCTAGGAGTCGGATTGGGCAGTGTTGAAGCTATCCATTCACCTGGTAACTTGCAGGGAACTAATAACACTTTAGATTTGGCTCTAGAAGGCGATGGGTTTTTTATCGTAAGTGACGGGACAAAAAACTACTTTACGAGAGCAGGAGCATTTACCTTAGAGGAAGGTGGCTGGTTAGTTGCTGGTAACAACGGTATGCCAGTAATGGGCTGGAGAGCTGCACATGGTAAGATCGATACTAATCGCAATCTTCAGCCACTCCAAATTAATAAAGGTGAAGTTATCGAACCGATCGCTACATCAGAGATAGTCTACCAAGGTAACCTTGATTCTCGGGTGACAGGTAAATTTGAGCTAAGAGCTAACCCGTGGACAGTGACTGATGGCACCAATACAGCTAGACTGAATATGGCCTTAGAACCTACAGGTAATTTTAACGAATTTAGATATGTTATCTCTGCAACCTCAGGTAGAATTGTAGATAGTACAGGTACCATGGTTGAAAAATATACAGGTACTATTAAGCTAGATCAAGATGGAACAGTTGTTGAAAACACTCCAGACGATCTAGGGGCATTTAGTGTCTGGGGAAGTGATGATCCTAGTTCTGTAATTGGGCAGATTTCATCAGGTATTAATCCAGCTAATCTGTTTAGTATTGGGACAAGCCAATTAGCTTATGCCGATTTTAGTTTTTCACCTCCTGAAGAGGCTGTAACAGCCGTCCAAGTTGTTGATTCTTTAGGTGCAGAGCATGAAGTTATCTTGAAGTTTAGGAAGGTTGACAACAATACTTGGACATGGGAAATAGACTCCCCTAATCTAGAATCTTTAGCAGCTACTCATGGTGAGATTGTCTTTACTTCAATGGGTAATGTGCAAAACATCTCTTACAAAAATGCAGACGGTTCAGATGCAGCTTCATCAGCTTTGCGTTTTGGTGTTCCTGGTTCAGCAGATGTATTGGTAATTGAACCAGATTTTAACCGGATAAATCAATTTGCCCAAGCAACAGATCTAAAAAGAGACCAAAACGGTTACAAAATGGGAACCCTAGAAAATTATCTTATTGACTCAAATGGTGTAATCACAGGTATTTATTCTAATGGTCTCAATAGAGCTCTTGGTCAGTTGGCTGTGGCTAATTTTGCCAATCCTTCTGGTCTATTAAGAGCACCTGGTACTCTCTTTGAAGAGTCAAGTAACTCTGGGTCAGCCCAGATTGGACAGGCAAATACAGGTGGGAGAGGCTCAATTAAGCCTTCAACTTTAGAGATGTCTAATGTGGATCTTTCTCAGGAATTTACTGAGATGATAGTAACCCAAAGAGGTTTCCAGGCTAATTCCCGCATTATTACAACAAGTGATGAAATGTTACAAGAAATTGTTAACCTGCGCCGTTAAAAATTAGGGCGGCCTTAACAAGGCCGCCCTTGAAAGCGGGAGGTATAGCAGATGATTAAACTGACCAAATTAGATGGAAAAGTTTTCTACCTTAACCCTAATTTAGTAGAAACTATTGAGCCAACACCAGATACAGTTATTACCTTAGCTGGAGGCAGAAAACTTTTAGTCCAGGAAAGTGCAGAAACTGTGGTGGAAAAAATATTAGTTTTCAGACGTACAAGTAATATTAAGTTACTTGAGAACTAGGGGGTGAAACCACTTGGATCTAGGAACTATAGGTGGCTTAATTTTGGGCTGGACCGTTGTTATCGTTGCTATTTTAATGGAACCTAGAAGTGCAGGTATATTTTTGCATCTGCCATCTTTTCTTATTGTCTTTGGAGGAACATTTGGTGCAACAATGGCTTATTTTCCTCTAAAAGATATAGCTCAACTTCCAAGATTGTTTAGAATTGCGTTAAAAGATAATGCAAATGATCCAGCGGAGGTTATATCATCCCTGGTTCGTTTAGCAGAAAAAGCTCGCAGAGAAGGCCTTTTAGCCTTAGAAGACGATCTCCACAATGAAGAAGATGAATTTTTGCGCAAGGGTATTCAATTAGTGGTAGATGGAACAGACCCTGATCTTGTCCGTAGTATCTTAGAGATAGAGATCTCTTACCTCGAAGAAAGGCATCAGTTAGGACAAAATATTTTTAGATATATGGGTAGTGTGGCTCCTGCCTTTGGTATGATCGGTACTCTAATTGGTTTGATTCAGATGCTAACAACAATAAATAACCCTGATGCTATTGCTGGAGCTATGGGTGTGGCTCTGATTACATCTTTGTATGGTTCACTGATAGCCAATGTCTTTGCCAACCCAGTAGCTGGAAAACTAGCTATCCGTTCTAGGCAGGAAGTATTACTAAAGGAGCTTATGGTAGAAGGAATATTATCCCTACAAGCTGGTGAGAATCCAAGAATTGTTGAAGAAAAACTTAAGTCTTTCTTATCGCCTAAAAACCGTGATAACTTAGCTGTTCAAAGAAAAGAGCATGAGCAGGTGATGAGCAGTGCCTCGTAAAAAAAACAGATTTGATAATGAAGACTTTAGCTCTGCTCCCGCTTATATGACAACCTGGGGAGATATGATGAGCCTGCTGCTTTGCTTTTTCATTCTTCTTTATAGTTTTTCTTCTGTAGATGCACAAAAATTCAGAGCTATTATTTCCGCTTTCCAAGGAATGTCTGGAATCTTAGATAGTGGACGTAGTATTGTCGAAGAAGGTAACATGATAGATACTGCTTCAATGTACTCAGACCTTATTCCTGAGGATGGCTTTGGGGAAATACAAGAGCTTGAGATGTTGGCTCTAAAGGTGTCAGAACTCCTAGAAGAAGAAGGATTTACAGACCAAGTAGAGTTAGGTATAGAAGATCGTGGTTTAGTCATGCGTTTTAAGGATGTTGTGCTTTTTGATCTTGGATCTGATGAACTTAAAGAAGAACCTAAGGATTTGTTAAAGCGGTTAAGTTATATTCTAGAACAAGTTCCCTTACCAATACGTATCGAAGGTCATACAGACAACTTACCAATCAACAACTTGCGTTTCCCATCTAACTGGGAATTATCTGTAGCACGAGCAACAAGAGTAGTACGGTTTCTTATTGAAGAAGGCTCTTTAGCTCCAGATAGACTGTCCGCTTTAGGTTTTGGTGAATATAGACCTATTGCGCCTAATACTTCAGCATGGGAAAGAGCTAAAAATAGACGTGTTGATATTGTTGTTTTGCGTCCTTCTTTAGCTGAAAGCGAACCAGGAGCAGCTTGGCTTGATGAGTTAAATAGAATTTACAAAGCTAAACCTGCAGGAGAGGATGAGTAGCGTGGCAGAAAAAGGCAAGATTGTTGTAAATGGAAAGTTTGTTGCTTTCCTTATTGCTTTAGTTATATTGGCGACATCAGGCAGTGCACTTCTTACTAGCCGATTGCTTGCCCAACCTGTTGATAGTCAGCAAATAAGAGAAAAAATAGTCGAGTTTGGCCCTAGAGTAGAGTTTGATACAGTGGTTGTAAATCTTTATTCAGAAACTGCTCGTACCAACCGCTATTTGCGCGTTAAGATGGTTGTAGAATTTAGAGACGATAAAATTCTTAAAGAACTTGATAAATATAAGCCGGTACTCCAAGACAAAGTTATTGAAATATTAAGAGATAAAACAGCTGAAGAACTAGCAGGTGGAGATGCTCAAGTACTATTGAGGCAAGAGATCCGCAAAGCCTTTAACGAAACATTACCTGGAGAACCAGTAAGCAGTATCTATTTCATTGAGTTTATAATCTCTTAGCTATCTATCAGGCAGGAGGTGAGCTAATTGGCAGAAATACTTTCACAAAAAGAATTAGATGCATTGCTATCTGGTGTTCGAAGAACAGTCAAGGGTGAAGGAAAGAAAATTAAACGTTATGACTTTAAACATCCTGACAAGTTCTCTAAAGATCATATAAGAACGTTACAGATGCTTCATGACATTGATGATGACCAGAGCCTTG
>DUTE01000346.1 GCA_012842235.1 Bacillota bacterium | reverse complement strand
GAATATTGGCTTAACAGAATTATTTTGATCTCTTTTTCCCAAAAAAAAGAACGCCTAGAAACTAGACGTTCTAATATTCTTCAGCTTTTCCTTTAACCAAAAAAGAATTAAATCTTAAAGGTTTACTCCAATCAAACTCTTCACTTGAACCAATTACCTCCATAACAACTTCCTCAATCCCAGAAAGAGATGTTAGTGAGTTTACTACTGAATATACTGCTAGTTCCTCTAGGTGTCCGGTTATTTGTGTATCACCAAAATCTACGGTGACATAAACCCTGTTTTGGTTTTTGCCAATATATGTTAAACTACTAGTTTCAAGTAAAGCCTTTAATGTTCTTTGGTTTTGAGGACCTAAATGAAGCAACCTTAAAACCGACTCGGGATCACTTTTAGAGACTGTACGCTTTTCGTAGTCAAGCAAACCATTATCTTCCGTAGATGCAAAAAACACCAAAACTTCATCTTCTTTAAGAATTGGTCCTACAAAAACTTCCGGCTGGACTCTCTCTGCACTAACTTGTGAGGCACCACCTGATTCAAAAAAATCAACTATTCCTTTAGCAATTGCATCAACTAAACGATCTTGGTAAGCAGGATCTTGTAGAAGTTGTGCTTCTTTTTGATTAGACAAAAAGCCAACTTCAACCATTGTACTAGGCACCTGGCTCTCTCGTAACACACGAAAATCACCTGGCTTAGCCTTTCTTGTATTAGGTCCGACCTTTGTTACTAAAGAATTTTGAATAGCTTCAGCCAAAAGCCTACTGCGACCACATTCTGGAGGATAGAAGGTCTGAGCACCTGACCATTTGCTCTCAGGAAAGCTATTGGCATGGATTGATACGAAAATATCAGCATTATGTTTTTTTACCAAAGCAGCTCTTCTATTAAGATCTTCTCTTTTTCTTCTAATAAGAGGTCCTTTTACATCAGGTGCTAGATCAGTGTCAATCTCTCTAGTTAGTATAGTGTATATAGCATAGCTATTTAGTTTCTTTTCTAGTTTTTTTGATATCTCCAAAACTAAATGCTTCTCTAATACACCATTTTTACTAGAACACCCTGGATCAATTCCTCCGTGGCCAGGGTCAATAACGACTATTTTGCCAGCTGCTTTATTTACAGGATTTGCTACAAACTCTATTTCAGATCCTAAGTATCTTAGTATAACAATTAAAATAGCCATGCCTATGAGTAGAGATCTTTTTTTTCGCATAAAACCCCCTCCGCCAATTAATATGCCAAAGGGGGCTTTTTCTAGGACTAATTAGTTAATTTTTGAGAAAGAAGTACCCGATAACCACCAGAGCGATCTAAAGTTTCTATATTGCCAAAGACCTCATTCATCTTCTTGGCAAGGCTCTCTGCTCCTTGTTTTCTTTGAACAACAATACATAATCTACCATTAGGTACAAGGTATAAAGGGGCTTCTTCCACAAGGCCATGAACAACTTTTTTACCAGCACGAAACGGAGGATTAGACACAATAATATCAAAAGTGCTTTTAACTTGTTGAAAACCATCGCTCTGATAGGCACATGCATTCTTTATCTTATTAACACGAATATTTTCGTTTGCAAGTTTTATAGCTCTTTCATTGATATCGATCATCTCTACCTCTTTGCCTAATGTAGCCGCTACAAGCCCAATAATCCCATAACCACAGCCCCAATCTAAGACTCTATCAGTAGGTAAAATCGGCATAGCTTTAATTAGTGTCTCTGTACCTTTGTCAAGGCTTTTTTTAGAAAACACACCACTATCGGAGACGATCTTGAAAGTTTGTCCAAGGATCTCCATCTCCAGAATATTGGGATTACTTTGGCTTTCAGGTTTCTTAGAATAATAATGATCACTCATTTTAACTATTAGCAAGCTTAGTGTATAACCAAACTTACTTAACACTCACCCTACTTTCTAGTTTACTTAACTCCAGACAACTTCAGTAAGACTTATTTTCAATAATACCACACAAAATATCGGTCAGAATAACAACTACTTCTTGTTCTTTCATCTTGACAAATTCTTGAGATCTCTCTGAAACTGCCTTAATAATCATCTAATACACTAATACTGTAAATTACAAGTTCACGGGTTGAAAACTCATGAGCTCCAAAGACTAAAGACACTGATTATTTAAGGAGGTTTTCAGATGAAAAGAACATGGGTATTAGGCATAGTGTTAGTATTGGTGTTGACAATTAGTGCATTTGCGCGTTTTGGAAGTCCCCTGCAGAGTCGTCCATCAGATGTAGATAATTTACGCGTAGTTGATTATTTAGTAGCAAAAGGCATTT
Source organism: Bacillota bacterium (assembly GCA_012842235.1). Classification (GTDB taxonomy): domain Bacteria; phylum Bacillota; class DTU065; order DTU065; family DTU065; genus DUTE01. The sequence goes on along the minus strand of DUTE01000346.1, from coordinate 8,104 downwards.
CTCCAGAAGAGTTCTACCAGTGGAGAGACTCAGGAAAAACTCTCTCTGCATTATTACAAGAAAAAAACATTAATGAGGATGAATTACGAGCAGAAATTCTCCAAGACAGAGCTAGTGAGCTTGATAGCTTAATTAGTGAAGGTCTTATCTCTCAAAAAGAAAAAGATGCTCGCTTAGTTATTATGGAAGAACACATGAAAAACAACTGGAGAAATCTTTCATCTACAGGTAGACGTGGCCTTTGCTGTGGAGCAAATAATGTCAATCACAGAGGTTATGGTATGAGAGGAAGACGCTTTTAATAAAGACTTTTAAGTTACATTTACAAACATAGAGGCGGAGAGGCAAAGAGGCAAAAACTCCGCCTCTAAATGTATCATAACATTTAAGATACACTACTATTAGTAGTAAGTTAATTAAAAGAAATGTCTACCTAAAAAGGAGAGAGAGAGATGGCATACATATTAGTAGTAGATGACGAAGAAAAACTACTCTCTTTGATTAGTGAATTCCTTACCACAGAAGGTTTCCATGTTGAAGTTGCAACAGCCGGCAAAGAAGGCCTTTTATTGATGCAAAAAATCAGATTTGACCTGATCGTCTTAGACTGGATGCTTCCTGATATGACTGGGCTAGATGTAATACGAAAAATCCGTAAGGAAAACAATATCCCTGTTATTTTTTTAACGGCCAAAAGCAGTGAAGTAGATAAACTCGTGGGATTAGAATTAGGTGCTGATGATTATATTACTAAACCTTTTAGTCTAAGAGAACTAGCTGCTCGGATTAGAGTTGTCTTAAGACGAGTTGATACTCAGTTTGAGCAACATATATGGCAAAGACTTGATCTAAAAATAGAACCTGATAATTTTCGAGTTCTCAAGGCAAATGAGGAGATCCCCCTTACCCCTTCTGAATTCAAAATCTTAAGGCTTCTTGCCTCCCAGCCAGGACGGGTCTTTACAAGGCTTCAGCTTGTTGAAACAATTCTTGGTGAAGCCTATGATGGTTATGAGCGTTCGATTGATACCCATATAAGCAATATTCGCAAGAAATTGAGCCAAGACGAGTACCAATACATTGAAACTGTACATGGTGTTGGCTATAAGTTTACTGGTGAAAAAAGATGAAACTTACACATAAGATAGTCTTTGTCGTCCTAGGGGTAACCCTAATGGCGATTATCTTGTTCGGTTCGATTACGGCTCTTTGGTCTACTAAAAGTTTTAACTCCTATCTAGCACAAGAAAAAGGTGCCAAAGAAGAAAGCTTAGCCGAATGGGCCGCTATAGGCTATAAAAGTGTTGGTTGGGATTTTGTCTATTCACTTAGACAATCAACAGGTGGACGTGGCATGATGATGCACAGAGGCCTTTTTTCTCAAGAAAGAACTCTAATCTGTGATAAAACAGGTACTGTTTATTATGATTCTGAAGGCATTTTAAAACAGCAAAGTTTGGAGTCTTTGCTAGATGCTACACCGATTATGGTTGATGGCAAAACCATTGGCTATGTTACTATTGAGACTCCTGCTTCTAGTAAAATCGCGAGTCTAAGACAATCTTTTACTAAGTCATTAACAAAAATATTTTGGGTAAACGGTATTATCGCTTCAGTTCTAGCGGTAGCTTTTGGCTTAATCCTCTCTTTTGATCTAAGAAAGAGAATTGAATTACTTAACGAGGCCACAACTAAACTTATAGAGGGCGATCTCTGTGCTGAGGTGCAAGTTATTGGTGATGACGAGTTAACAAACCTCGCTAAAGCTTTTAATCAAATGGTAAAAAAACTTGCCGCCAATGATAGAGCACGGCAAAATCTTTTTAACGATGTAGCCCATGAACTAAGAACTCCCCTATCTATACTTAGGGGTAATGTGGAGGCCATGCAATTTGGTGTAGTTGAAACAACCCCTGAGCGAATAGCCTCTCTAAATGATGAACTTATTAGATTGACTTCATTAGTTAGAGAACTTCAAGAAATTGGGCTTGCTGAAGCAGGTGAGTTGAAATTAGAACGCACTAATGAGAAACTTTCAGAGATCTTTTCCGATCTCCAAACCATCTTTGAAGCAGAACTAGATGCAAAAGATATTCTCTTAGATCTTGACTTTGAAGATACCTCACTAATGGTAGATAGAAACAGACTGCAACAGATCCTAATTAACATTATCTCCAATGCACTTCGCTTCACACCAAAAAATGGTAAGATCCGTATCACCGTCACTGAAGATGAAAACAAAGCTAAATATATTTTTACTGTTTTTAACAATGGGCGCCATATAGATAAAGCAGACCTTGAACACATCTTTGATCGCTTTTACAAGATAGATTATTCAAGAACTAGAGAAAAAAACGGCTCAGGGCTAGGACTCTCTATTGCTAAAGCTTATGTTGAATCTCATGGTGGCGAAATCTTTGCAAGAAACATTCCTTCAGGTGTAGAATTTGTTTTTACTATCAAGAAAAACCTTGCTTAATAAACCTCAAATTGTCGAAGTCGTTTTTTTCACTTCAACAAACAAGTTACTCTTTGATCTCAAGATTTTTGCATCTTTTGATAAGTTCTTGGTAAAATTCTTGGCGCTTAGTTGGCGATATATATGTAGTTCCTGTAATAAATCCTTTCCCATGCTGCCTAATCTCAAGGCGTTTAGTTGATAAGGCAAAAGAAGAGAATAAATTTTCAGTTAATCTTATCGATTTAATTCTATCGTAAGGAATTCTCTCAAAGAAAGGTCCACTTGCACAATAAAGATATTCTTCTTTTAACTCGTAATATGTACCCCAATAGATCCATGCTAGAAAAGCAAATAATAATAGATTTACAAATACGACTGTTGTAACTTCATCAGAAGAAGCAAATAGAGTACTGCCAATCAATATTGCAAAAATTAACCAAATTAAAATTTTAATCCACCAATCTATAGCTGATTTTACACGCAAACTTGTCACCTCCTTTAGGCTATTGATTAAATAACCAATCTTGCCTACTATTATAAACCTATCTATCGCCAATACCAAGACTAGTCACTAGTCCACAGCAAACAGATGGAAAGAACATGGTGTGTTCAAGGAAGTTGCGATTAATGAGGCTTTCCAAATCTTTAGAACAAAAGCTAGAGCAAAACCGATCTTTACAGATAAATCATCTAAAATAGCTGTTTTAATAAAATTATTGACCATTGTTTTTGCTTTCAGGTCTAAGTTTTATTTTGGATTTCTAGGTGCTTTTTGGGAAATCTTGTTTTTGGTACTATTTATCTTCTCCTTTTTACCTTTTCTAGGCGTCTGTTGGCAAATAAGGCAATTAAAAAAGTAGGATTGGGAGTGCGTATTTTTAATACTAGACTAGTAGATAATTGAAGACTACTAAGGATACTTTTTAACTCCCAGATGTACTCCCAATTCTCTATTCATTCTCTTTTGGACGTTCTCAAAAAAATCACCAAAGAAGATTAATTAAGGAAACATAAGCAAAAGACCCCTTGATATTTTATATCAAAGGGTCTTTTAGTTTTTATACCGCTTTGTTTAAGAAAAATAGTTTCGAAGCCTATTCTTATTTCATTTCTTTTCCGTAATAAGCTTGCCAATAAACTTCTTTGATCTCTTCTACTAGAGGTAGACGGGGATTAGTAATTGTACACTGATCGGCAAAGGCTGTATCAGCAAGCATATCTACAGCTTCTGCAAATTCTTTTTCGTCAATACCTGCCTCCTTTAGAGATAGAGGCATATCTAATCTCTTTGCCAAGTCTACTATAGCTTCGATCAATTTATCTACAGCTTCCTCATTAGTATTAAAATGCAAACCTATAGCTTTAGCGATATCAGCAAATCGTTCAGGGGCTTGATAGAATTCATACTTTGGATAACCCACTCTCTTTGATGGTTTTTGTGCGTTATAGCGAATTACCCAAGGTAACAGAATAGCATTAGCTCTGCCATGAGGGATATGGAATCTTGCTCCAAGAACATGTGCCATACTGTGGTTTAGTCCTAAAAATGCATTGGTAAATGCCATACCAGCCATACAGCTAGCATTGTGCATCTTCTCTCTTGCTCTTACATCATTTTGGCCGTTTTTATAGCTTCGTTCTAGATATTCAAAAACTATTTGGATCGACTTAATAGCTAAAGCATCTGTATAGTCTGAAGCCATAACAGAAACATAAGCTTCGATACCATGGACTAAAACATCCATTCCTGTATCAGCTGTAACTCTAGGTGGAACAGTTTTTACTAAATTCGGATCAATGATTGCAATATCTGGTGTTAACTGATAGTCGGCAAGAGGATATTTAATGCCTTGTTTTTTATCAGTAATGACAGCAAAGGAAGTAACCTCTGAACCTGTACCACTAGTAGTTGGAATAGCAACAAGTTTTGCTTTATTACCTAACTCTGGAAAGGTAAATGTCCGTTTTCTAATGTCCATGAATTTTAGTCTTAATGTATCAAATTCTGTTTCAGGGTGTTCGTAAAAAAGCCACATGCCTTTGGCAGCATCCATAGGAGAGCCACCACCGAGAGCAATAATTGTATCTGGTCTAAACTGTTCCATCAGTGCAACACCTTTTTGCACTGTCTCTACTGAAGGATCAGGCTCCACTTCACTAAAGACCTCATAAACAATGCCAATCTTCTCTAGCTGGTAGGTTACTTTATCAACAAAACCTAAATCAACCATTGTAGGATCTGTAACAATTACAGCTCTTTTGGCCCAGTGCATTTTGGAGAGATACTCTAGAGAACCTGGCTCAAAATAGACACGAGGGGGAACTCTAAACCATTTCATATTAACTCTGCGCATATCTAATCTTTTAATGTTGAGTAAATTTTCTACACTAACATTATCTGTTGTTGAGTTTCTTCCCATAGAACCACATCCTAGCGTTAAAGAGGGGTTGTTGTTGGTATAAATATCACCAATTGCTCCTTGAGCTGAAGGACAGTTGACTAATAATCTACCCGTTCTTACTCTTTTACCAAATTCACGGATTACTTTTTCATCTTTAGAATGGATTACAGCCGAGTGTCCTAGGCCACCAAATTCAGTCATATCTTCACAGCGCTTTATACCTTCTTCGTAATTTTCCACCACATAAAAAGCAAGGATTGGACTGAGTTTTTCCCTGGAAAGTGGGAAGTCAGGACCTACGCCCTCTAACTCTGCTAATAGAACTCTAGTATCCTCAGGAACCCTAATACCAGCAAGTTTAGCAATTTTAACTGCTGGTTGACCTACAACCTGAGGGCTCATGGATTGTCTTTTTTTATCTATGGCTACCTCTTCTACTTTCTTTATCTCATCTGCTTTAAGGAAGTAACCACCGTTTTCTTCAAAAAGTTTCTTTACTTTCTCACTGATCTCCTTATCAACTATTACCGCTTGTTCAGAAGCACAGATCATACCGTTGTCAAAAGTCTTAGATAGGATTAAATCATTAACAGCTCTGTATAAATTAGCTGTTTTTTCAATATATGCAGGCACATTACCAGGCCCTACACCAAGAGCTGGTTTGCCACTTGAATATGCTGCATTGACCATCCCCGCTCCACCTGTTGCTAAAATAATAGCTACATCTTTATGCTGCATAAGATAGTTTGTCGCTTCAACACTTGGAGTTTCAACCCAGCTAATACAGCCTTCTGGTGCTCCTGCTTTTATAGCTGCTTCTTTCATTATCGTTGCAGCTCTAATAGAAGATTTTAAGCTATAGGGATGAAAGCTAAAGATAATAACATTACGTGTCTTAAGTGAGATTAATGATTTGAACATCGTTGTTGATGTAGGGTTGGTCACAGGTGTTAATCCTGCAATGATACCTACTGGCTCTGCAATTTTGAGATAACCTTCTTCGGCGTTGTCTTCAATAATACCGACAGTCTTTTCTCTCTTTATATCATGATAAACATATTCAGTTGCAAAAAGATTTTTAGTTACCTTATCTTCATATACACCTTTACCCGTTTCGTCTACTGCCATATGGGCTAGTTCCATATGATGATCTACGCCCGCTAAAGCCATAGCTTTGACTATGCGGTCTACGTCATCTTGGGTCAGGTCGAGCATCTTTACTTGAGCCTCTTTTGCTTTGGCTACAAGTTGATCAATATGCTTACGGTAATCAAATGTCTTCTCGGCCATAACCATTCCTCCTTAGAGCATTATTTGTAATGATCGTTATTTTTTTAACTATCTTTAGTTTACCACGTCTTTTTAGTTTGTCAAGATATTAACAATCTTTATTTGTCAATTTTTTACTCCCTTAACATCTAAAGATCATAAGCAGCCTGCTCTAAAAACTAAATAATTTTCTAAACAGAAACATATACCTTTACAAACTGCTTTTTCAAAACATCACAAAATTTAATCTTAAGTAATTGGCTCTAACTGCTATTGAGGTATATAGGATTGCCACCAAAATCAGTGTTTCTTAAAGTGATCTTAATTAAAAGAAGCTCCACACCTTTTTGTGCGGAGCTTCTTTTAATCATAATTCCATTATTCTATTTGTAAAACTTAGAGTTTAACCCTAATGCCTTCTTCATTAGACTTATAAGCTGCTTCAGCTAATCTTACACCTTTTAGACCATCAAAGCCATTTACTGGAACTGCTTTGTTCTCAAGAAGTGCTTCGATAAAGGCTTTCATCTCTGCATCCCAGCCACCACCGGTATACTCTTTTAATTCAACCCAGCCTGGGCCACCAATAGCTTTTTTCTTATCTACATAAACCTTAATTGGTGTTGAATAATCTATAACCATTGAACCATCTTCTCCGTAAACCTCAATACCTGAAACACCAGTCTTAGAAGACCAGCCTACTTCTAGATAGCCCATAGCTCCATTTTCGAAGTTTACTGAACAAACAGCGTTGTCCTCCACTTCAATGGTACGAACTAAAGTATTAATGTTTGCAGAAATATCTTTAATATCACCAATTAAAAAGCGCATAATATCTAATGCGTGAATACCCATATCCAAAAGGGCACCACCACCAGCTAGTTCTTTGTTAAAGAACCAGTTGCTCTTTGCTGGCCAAGAGATATAAGGACCTTCATGGGCAAAGCGAACTCTAATCATAAAGGGTTTGCCAATAACACCCTCTTGAATAAGTTCTCTAGCTTTTTGGTTGTAGTTGTAGAATCTGTGAGTAAAGCCGACCATCAACTGCACATTGTTTTTAACAGCAGCCTCAATCATAGCTTCACATTCTTCTACACTTGTAGCCATTGGTTTTTCACACAACACATGTAATCCTGCATTACAGGCATCGATTGTTTGTTGTGCATGGAATTTGTTTGGTGTACATACTGAAACAGCATCAAGATCAGCTTTGGCGAGCATCTCTTCATGTGAGGTATAAACCTCAGGAATGTTAAACTTTGCTGCCATTTCTTCTGCTCGAGCTTTGTTAACATCACATATAGCTCTAATTTCACACATTTCAGGTATCAACGAATAACCTTGTAAGTGTGCATGTTCTGCAATAGCGCCGGCACCAATGACACCGACTTTAATTTTCTTAGCCATGATATAACCTCCCAAAAAATAGCATCGTTGAATTATTCTATATAATGAAACATCTGTCCTGCTATATAGTTAAGTTTATCTTATTTCTGCAAAAAACACCAACTTTTTGCAGAAAATGCAGTACCAATTTTAAAAAATCTCTCACTCCGACAATCTTTTTGAAAGCCACTCAGTCTCCCTTCTTACTATGGCAAGATCAGCATCATCGCCATGGTACTCTAAAGAAAGGTAACCTTCGTAACCTTTATCTTTTAAAATAGCTATGAGTTTTTCTAGTTCTAGATCACCCTCCCCTAAAAGCCTGTGGCTATAAAAGGTTCCCTCTATATTAAAAGATCCTTCTTCTGGTTTGTCTAGCTTTTTAATATCCTTCATATGCACAAGACTTAACCTATCACCTAAGATATCAACAGCTGTCTCAAGGTAATCTGAGCCGCTTATATACATATTAGCAGGATCAAGAATAACACCAATATTCTCTTCACCAATATCATTAATAAGTTTTATAGCACTTTCTGGGCTATCTGCTAGATCATTGTGGTGCAGTTCAAAATAGAGTTCT
>DUTE01000345.1 GCA_012842235.1 Bacillota bacterium | reverse complement strand
GTAAACCAAAACCACCACTTATCCTTTGAAGATTCACAAGAGAATCAGTTGCCTGCCCACCGTATACCACATCATCTACCTCTGGCATTGCTTTTACGATCTCGACGATCTGTGGTATTGTCTGAGAATCTTTCACTTTTAAGGAGTAGCTTGCTTGAAGTGGATTTTCTGCTAGGACATTTTTTAAATATTCTCCTTTTATTTGATAACTCTCAGCCATTTGGTTTAAAGCTTTATCAGGAGTTATATAAACACTTTTTTCTACACCTTCAAGATTTTCAATTTTACTGACTGTGCCAGGCTTTTTCAAAAACACCCTAATCTCTAAATTATCTAAAAGACTATCCGTAAGATTCATTATATTAAACCAGGTTAAAGCGTAAAACCCAAGAACAACAAGGGCAATGGTTATACTAACCAAAGCAGCTAAAGAAGAACCTTTGTGCCGCCATAGATTATCAAAACCCCGACCTATTAGTTTAAAAGCTGTACGAACTTTCATATGTGTCCCTCCCAAGGTAGAAGGAATCCGTTTTGCAAAACATATGCAGGAAAATTTGTTCTATTAACAAGACCCCACTCATGGGTTGCCATAAGTACTGTAATTTGAGCTGTTCGATTTAATGCTTCAAGCAAATTAAAGATCTCTTCTGCTGTATTAGGATCAAGTTGAGCAGTTGGTTCATCAGCAATAATAAGTTCGGGATTAGAGACCAATGCTCTAGCTAAAGACACCCTTTGTTTTTCTCCTCCTGAAAGTTCATTTGGATAAGAGTATACTTTACTCCCTACACCTAAAACCTTGAGAATAGCAAATACTTTTTCTTTAACTTGTCGCTTTGGGAGTTCTTGTATCTCAAGAGGTATAGCAACGTTTTCAAAGACAGTCCTATAACTTAATAACCGATCTTCTTGAAATACATAGCCGATATTTCTTCGCCAAGCTGCCTTTTTACTTCCAGACCATCTTGCAATATCCTGTCCCTTAATATATATTTTGCCTTTTGTAGGCTTAATTTCTCCAGAAATCATCTTTAACAGTGTCGATTTGCCTGCCCCAGTTGGCCCTAATAAAAAAACAAATCCACCACGGGGTAAAACAAGCTGAACTTGTTGTAGCACAACATTTTCACCAAATGCTTTGCTAACCCCTGAAAAATAAACTAGGGGCACCTGTGTCATAAATTTCTCCCCCTCTAGGAGGAACTGCTAATTTAAGCCTGCGTTTTTTGCCAAGTAGACCATGAGCTTAACAGCTTCTTGTGGATGTTTTGTTCCGGCATACACAGCCCAAGCAATTCCAGGTTTTCTATGTGGTATCCCATATAAGACTCCATTAACACTGAGACTCGGATGGTTTTTTTCCTCATCAAAACCAAATTGATTCAGAGCCAAAAATGCATTCCTATTAGCATAATACCCAAATCTTTCTTCAGGTACCAAAAGAACATCAGGAGCATCTTTTGCTTCTATTAAAATTAAGATTCTCTGCTCATACCCAGGCAAATATCCATCAATCCGGGAGTCTGTATCATCCTCTTTATCTTTTAGACGGGGACTCATCTCCAAGGATACTAAGAAATCTGGATTTTCTGCCATATAGACATTAAGGAGACTACTTAATTGCTGTTTTTCTTCAACAGTACCCCAAGCTGCTACCCTGATTATCTGTGGTGAGTCTTTATTTATTGTTACCTCTTTATTTGGTCTACAACCACCAACAACAAACCCTATAACCAACATAATTGTTAGGAGATAATATGCTTTTTTCACTAATCATCCCCCCTCAATTATCTTTCTGCAAGAGACCTGATAAACCTGCTGAATCATCTCTTGTAAGAAAAAAGTCCTCGTCTATGACGAGGACTTTT
>DUTE01000038.1 GCA_012842235.1 Bacillota bacterium | reverse complement strand
TGCAGTTAAAAGCATTAGGCGGATTTACAAAAGAAACCAAAAAACAAGAAGAGTTTTTAGCTGATGATACTACAGGACCCTTTATTCTTAAGTCTTTTCCCAAAGATGGCACAGTTACAGTTCATATAGAGGCCAGAGATTCAAGTAATTACACAGTTAAAAGGTTTTTGTGGGATTATTATTTAGATAACAACTGTATTCGTCTAAAAAGACCACTAGCAAAAAATGATGAGCTAGGACTTACTAATTTTATTGTTGTCTCCTATGTTTCCGATATGCCAACACTTGATACAGATTTTTTTGCAGGTGGTTATATAGGTTATAAAGATCAAAACAACAGTATTTATCTTTTTAGACATCAACAAGATGAAGGAATAATGGGAACTTTACAATATAAAGATTGGAGTTTAGAGGGAATGCTAGCAAACAGGTGCAAAGATGCATCTCTTGCTAGAGATAAAAGTCCTACAGTGCACAAGATAAAAGTATCAAGAGGTACACAAAACAGTTATAGTTATAGGCTAGATTATAATGGTAACTGGAAGAGCAATATCGCTGTTGCTTTAATAGAAGAGAAAGTCTTTAACAAAGCTGAACTAGACCTTGGTTTTAAAAATAAGGTACTTGAAGTTTTGGTTAGAGAGAGGTTAAATTTAAAAAAAGATCACTCTCAAGAGCTTGGTAGCCAATACTCTAGGTATTCAATTTTGCTAAATTGGCCAAGTAATTTAACTTGGGGCTTGGAAAGAGAAAAGTTCCTTGACAAAACGACAGATACTTTTTCGTCAAAGATGCACTATCAGATGGCAGGTTTTAGGGGATATGTAGAGGGAAAATGGAAAAACCCAGAGACAAGTAAACCTAAAGTGGAAGTGAGCGTTTCACATGATAAGATTCCTCTTACCTTAAAAGCAGAGTGGGAACAAATTGCCCCAAAATTTTCTCTCTTTGAAGCAACCTATGATACAAAAAATATGTGGGTAAATATCTTGCTATGTAATGAAAAAGATAAGTTAAGACGAACCATGGGAATTACTCTTTTGCCAAAGAACAACTTGGTCTTTTTGGCAATGAAAGATGAAAACCTTAAATCCCAAGTTCATCTACCTCTAGACAATACTCAAATTAGACTGTCATATACAGGAAATCTAGCAACTAAAGCAACAGCTTTTACAGGAGAGATAGATGTTTCTTTATCAGAAAGAAGTCTACTTGGTCTAAAAACAGAGTACCAACAAAGCCCTCAAAAAAAGCTTCAACTGCAAGGGATATACAGATATAGAACCGATAATAAACAGCTAGAAATCTGTTTAGGACAAAAAGATTCAGGTTTTAATTTTACCTATCTGATACCACTTGGTAAAGAGCAGCTAGAAAAGATCAGGTAAATATAAGTGTTATAAAAGGAGGAAACGAAAAATGAAAACTAAGCCTTTTCTAGTTGTTTTGTTGCTCTTGGTGTTAGCTTTAGGTGTATCTGCTCAAAACTTTACCCAAAAGGTAACTGCATTTGTCCAGCCAATAATCCAGGTAGTTTGGCCAGATCAAGAATTGGATTTTGGCAATCTATCTATGGGGGTAAATGAAACTACTACTATGCAGATTAAGGTCTACTCTAATATTGCCTATTCAATTGTTTTGGAGACGGAAGTTCCTTACCTAACTGAATATGATGTTAACGTCAATATTTACGGAAGAAAAACGTTAAAAGAACCTATCAAAGTAAGTATCAACAATGGGGTAGACTGGAAAAATGTGACTAATTCCCTTGTATTAGTGAGTAACGCACCACCATCTGTTACAGAAGATATATACGATTTGAAATATCAGCAGATACTAACCTTTCCTGATGACCAGGTTTTAACTGAGGGGTTGATCTATAAAACAGATATTGTTCTTTTTGTAACACCAGCGATTTAAGGATGTGATCTAGCTTAAGTTATTGACAGAACTCGAGGATCTCCTTAAACTTAAGATAATAATGTTATAATGATCAAACTACCTTAGGGGGAAGAATGCATGCGTCTTGAAGTGTTAAAACAGAGGGTAAACGAGTTGTCGAAGAGAATCTATACTGATATTTCGCCACTACCAAAGATTCAGAGGGAAGTTTGTTTTTATCAAGCTCCCCAAAGCTACAGTAAAAAGATTGAAAAAGGTAACATCAATATAGATGAGGTATGGGCCGATTCTCAAGAGACAGCATTTTTAAGCTTTCAAGGCGATTTTAGTAAAGAATACGAACAGGTATTTTTTGATATTGTTCTTGATGCTGAGGCTTGTCTTTTTGTTAATGGAAAGCCTTATGCTGGTATAGATGAGAATCATAGATATATTCCTATTCCTAGCGGGTTTTTCAATTACCATATTGAAGCTTATAATAAGTCAAAAAAGCCTCTAACTCTAAGGAGAGCCCATATAGTCTCTTGCAAAGTAGAGCTAGAAAGATTTGTTCTTTTAGCATTGGAAGCAATAAAGGTTGCTGAAGTGTCAAATCTAATAATAGCCCAAGGTATAGAAGAGATGTTAACTGAAGAATTGCAATTGTTTCTACCATATGTTGCTGATGAGTCTTTAGAAGAACATGCTAAAAATGCGTTAAATAATGTAAACAGAGCCCTTAGTCAATACAAGTTCAACAAACTACCAGGTAAACTTATTCTAATACCTCAAAGCCATATAGATTTAGCATGGTTGTGGCCAGAAAAAGAGACCGTAAGAAAACTATCTAGGACTTTTTCTACTGCACTGAGGCTAGGTGAGTTATGCGATGAATTCATCTATCACCAAAGCCAGCCTCAGTTTTTTTCCTACATCAAAGAGTATTATCCTGATCTCTACCAAGAGGTAAAAAAGGCGGTTTTAGAAGGAAAATTTGAGCTTGTCGGGGGGATGTGGGTAGAGCCTGATTGCAATATACCCTCAGGTGAGTCTTTTGTTAGGCAATTACTTTATGGAAAACAGTTTTTTGAAAAAGAATTTGGTTTTAGTCCTAAGATTGAATGGCTTCCTGATGTTTTTGGGTTTAGTCCATCTTTACCCCAAATATTGCGCGATGCAGATACGTTAGCTTTTATGACAATAAAACTAGGCTGGAATGATACTAACAGATTTCCAGAGACTATTTTTAATTGGCGAGGCATTGATGGTACGACAATACCAGTATTTCTTCCCCGTGCGTTGAATGAGGATGTTGATGCTCAGGAATTTATCAAAGCTATGGATTATTCACAAAAGACTACAGCTGTTCCTACTGTTTGCCACTTGATTGGTTTTGGTGATGGTGGGGGTGGGCCTACACTTGAACAGATCAAGAAAGGAAAAATTCTTTCGGATTTACCTAATCTACCAGAGATAGAGTTTGGTAGTGTTAAGAAATACGTTGAAAATAATATTAGCCACAAAGAACTTAAAAACACATGGGATGGGGAACTATATTTAGAATTACATCGAGGCACTCTAACGACTCAAGCTAAAAACAAAAAATGGAATCGAAAACTTGAACTAAAGATTCGTGATGTTGAGATGCTTTCATCATTTTCTCATGTTTTAGGTCTAAGCTATCCAAAAGAAAAAATAGAAGAAGCATGGAAATTAATCTTAAAAAATCAGATGCATGATATTTTGCCAGGGAGCAGTATTAATGAGGTTTATCGAGATAGTGAGGCAGATTATCTATATGTAGATGATCTTTTAGAAGAGATTAAAACACACTCTTTGAGTTTTCTTACTCAAAAAGTTTCTGTGAGACAAAAGGTATTAAAGAGTTATTTGGTTTTTAATACAATGTCATACAAACGAACTACCCTAATAAAGCTT
>DUTE01000344.1 GCA_012842235.1 Bacillota bacterium | reverse complement strand
ATGTTAATGCTCCTGCAGGTAATACTTCACCTTTGCGGCGACCAATTATCGCCCTACCAACAGGTGATTCATTAGATATTTTGGATTTGGCAGGATCTGCCTCGGTAGATCCAACCAAAGTAAATTCAAATAAGTCTCCTGTTTCAATATCCTTCAATTTAACAGTACATCCCAATGAAACATTATCAGTATTTTCGTCTTTATCGATAATTTCAGCGTTGCGAAGTCTTGCCTCTAATTCAGCAATTCTACCTTCAACAAAAGCTTGTTCATTTTTAGCATCATCATATTCGGAGTTCTCACTAATATCTCCAAAATCTAAAGCTTCTTTAATACGCTCTGCTACTTCGCGTCTTTTGACTCTTTTAAGATAGTCAAGTTCTTCTTCTAGCTGGCGTAACCCTTCTTGTGTTAAAAGGACTGGTTTTTCAGCCATAAGGTTCCCTTCTTTCCTAAAGGAATTTCGATTAATTTCAAATTTTCTGGTTGATACGAAAAAACCACTAGATCTTAATTATATCTAGTAGATTATTAGTCTTTTGCTACATTATACTGCCGGCTACTCAGTATATTATGGCCTACTTCGGACTTTTATTCACTGATAAACTTTAAAGATACAATAAAGCACAGATAATGGGCAGATCATTTCGACAATCTGCCCATTGTTGACTACAATTATATATAGTTGAGTTCTTGTTGTCAATAGTTTCAATTTTTGAAGCACTTTCGATGTTCCTAGTTTCTAGAAAGTGTCAAGATATCCTTTGCCAAACAAAAAAACAGTTTTGTTTTTTACTTTAGTTTGATTTTTTTGAGTGATTAATTGTTACCAAATGAAGTTGGACTAGTAAAAAAATCTAACCAAGATTGGCTTTTAAATCCCTGTATTAATCTCGGTTTGTAAACAACACCTGCAAACATAATCACTTTTACTGATCATAATCACTAGCCAAGAACCTAAATATTAGAGAACCGTTTGTTCTATCCTAACCCAAAGTGGATTCATTATGTATAGATAAAAACGCTATGAATAAAAAGCCTAAAGCCAAGGGCTTAAGATATTAAAACCTAAGACCTTGGCTAATTTAAAATTGTACATAATTTTTTTAGTTAAGACACGAAATCAATTAGGCTGAAGCACTTTTGTCTTCAATTATTTGACGTAGTTTCAAAATCTCTTTGTCATCTATAGCACGCTCAAAAGATCTTAAACCAGCGAGTTTAAAACCATGTTTGTCTGCTAGCTTAATCATCTCTTCAACTTTATCAACATCTAAATCCCTACCAAGGGTGTAATTTTCATAGCGTTGTTCTAGGGCTAAGATCATGGTCTCTGCCATACAAGCATATGATGTCTTTTTAGGGAAACCAAAATTAAAGTTAAAGTCTACATCTCCAGGGACCAATACTGCTCCACCTTCAAAGACTAAAACATCATCTCTTACCTCAGCAACTTTCTTAGAAACATCCCTTGGTCTTGCAACATCACAAACAATAGCACCGGTTTTTAAATCCTCTGGTTCAATTACAGAGTCAATAGCACTAGTGACTGTGACTAATGCATCTAAAGTTGGCAAAACAGCGTGTGAGTCTGTAGCAATTGTTACAAGACCCTTAGATGATAGTTCTTCTTGCAAAAGTGCCAAGGCATCTTTTTTCCTACCAATTAATACCAATTCACCTACATGACCTGCAAGTATTCTTGAGCAAGCTTTACCAATTGATCCATAAGCCCCCATAACACCTACACGCCTATTTTTAAGATCTGTTCCTAGTCTTTTTGCAGCCCAATCTAAACCTAAAAGAGCAGTGGCTACAGTATAGCTATTTCCTGTAGTTACCGGGACATCTACATTTCTAGCAATTGTCAACCCTGCATCACCAACTACAGCAGTATAAGCACCAAGGCCGACAATCTTTGCTCCTTTTTCTGCAGCAAGATTTACCGCATCAATAACCTTTTTAATAACAAAATCCTCTGGTAATGACATCATCTGCTCTGTAGTTAGTGTACAAGCTGTAAACCAGCCTTCTGCCTCTTTATTAGCAGCAGATTTAATCCCGGTGATATGAGAAACTTCTTGAGGTCCAAGATGTTTCATGGTTGAAAGGACTAAAGACTTCGGTAAAATATTTGCCATCTTCCCAAATTTGCGGCTAATATCACTATATGATATCGGGTGTAAAACAAACCCGAATCTCTCCATATTGTTGCACCTCT
>DUTE01000037.1 GCA_012842235.1 Bacillota bacterium | reverse complement strand
TGGGTTTTGCCAAGGAAGTATCAGATAGAGTTCTTTTTATTGATGAGGGTTTAATTTTGGAGGATAATAAACCTGATATTATTTTTAAAAATCCTGAAAATCCAAGGACTAAGTCCTTTTTATCGAAAGTCCTATGAAAACAAAAGCCCATTGGATGTTAGTTGTCTTAACGATAATTTGGGGTTTTAGTTTTATTGCTCTAAGCGATGGTGTTAAGGTTTTAGCACCTGAGACATTACTTTTTTGGCGATTTTTAGTGGCTTCGGTTGCCTTGTTAGGAGCAAATGTTTTTAATAAAAAAGCCTGTCTACCTTGGAAAGAAGGTTTTATCGCTAGTATAATGTTTGCTATTGCTTATTATGCACAAACAAAAGGTCTTCTTTATACGAGTCCTTCTGTAGCTGCATTTATTACAGGACTATTGGTTATCTTTACACCTTTATTTGAAGCAGTAGTGGCTAAAAAAGCTCCACCTCTAAGAGTTTGGTTAAGCAGTCTGATTGCTTTACTAGGTACCTATTTTCTTGTAGGGACTGGTAATGGAAACTCAAGCTCTTTAGGGGTTTTTCTCCAACTTATTTGTGCAATTTTGTTTTCAGTGCATATTGTTTACCTTGGTAGTAAAAGCCATTTAGACCCGATAGCGTTTGTTGCCGTGCAATGCATATTTATGAGTGTTTTTTATGGTGGACTTGCTACTATCAAAGGGACTTTTGCTTGGCCTAGACAAGCACTTTTAGGGATATTGTACTTAGGGCTTTTAGCAACTGCATTAGGTTTATCCTTACAAGTGAAAGCACAGAGATCCGTTTCTCCTAGTGAAGCAAGTCTCATCTTTAGTTTAGAGCCAGTGTTTGCAGCGATTTTTTCAGCAATTATACTGAAGGAAAAGTTGACATGGAGCTCTTTTTTAGGTATGGGCTTAATTTTTATCGCTTCGTTAGCTGTTGATTTTAATTGGCAGAAAGACAAAACCATATCTAGTACTGAAAGTGGGCGTTGAGCCCATTTTTTTATCTTGTGTATTAAGCATGGCTAAGAACCTAGTAGCAAACCTGCGCTAAAGAATCAAATTTACCGAATGAGGTATAACCAATATTAACCATAAAAAAATTGGATTGTAAAATACATTGAAGTTTTGTATAAAGTAGACTGGATATTAGGTGGGAAAATTTAGTAAAAAATGGTATAATTATAGTCAGTCATCATTTACTTTTATGCTAAGGGGTGTAAACTATTGAGCGAAAAACTTAGAAATAATCGAGTGCGTCTCAAAGATGTGGCGGAGGCTGCTGGCGTTTCATCCTGTACAGCTTCAAGGGCTTTGAATGGAACAATGCTTAATAAGGTAAGTGAAGAAACAAGACAACGAATAATTGAAATAGCGGATTCTATGGGCTATAGACCCAATATTATGGCTAGAGGGTTAGCAAAAAAAAGAACCAATCTTTTAGGAGTACTTCTGCCAGAAATTCAAACATCGTTTTTGCCACAGACACTAGAGGGCATATGGCATGCGGCTGAAGAGGCTGGTATGGCAGTGTTGTTATATGCCACTGATTGGTCTACAAAAAAGGAAGAGAATTTTTTAAGACAGTTATTGGAATGGCAAGTAGATGCTATTATTTGGTTCCCTTCAAGTTACGAGAATATAGATCTATTTAAAGAGGTAGAACAAAACACACCAATTATTCAAATTTTTAATACATTTGAAGAGTTAAAATCTGGCAAAATTATCCTCGACAATGAGAAAGGTGGCTATTTAGCAACAAAACATCTAATCGACAAGGGACATACTAAAATAGCACATTTTGCAGCTATTGGTAATCACTCTACACCAGCTGGTGAAGAAAGATTAGAGGGCTACTTAAGAGCTATGAAGGAAGCAAATCTTCCTATTAACAAACATTTAATTGTCGATTCA
>DUTE01000343.1 GCA_012842235.1 Bacillota bacterium | reverse complement strand
GCTTTTAACTAACTCTTGGCTTACTATCTTAGCTAGCCTTTTTGCTTCAGGTGTAGCAAAAGATGGCCTATAGACAGAGACTTCATCGGCCTTTTCATCATAAGGCTTTGCGTTGTGATGAATGGAAATAATTGCCTGAGCATCATACCTATGAAAAAACCGCACTCTCTCTTCTAAAGATACATCCCTATCGTCCCGTCTAGTCATATAGACTGTTGCTTTTGCTTTTTTTAAAAGAGCTTCAAGTCTTAAAGCTACAGCAAGATTTAGACTTTTTTCGGTAAGGTTTTTTGCTGTTGCCCCACTATCAGAACCACCATGACCTGGGTCAAGAATTATTACCTTACCCTCTAAACTAGTACGAGACTCTTTTGCCATAGCCATACACGGCATAAGAGCAATTAAAAAAAAGGTTAAAAACACACAAGAGATCTTTTTGGCCACTAAAACGCCCACTTCCTCTCAGATCTTTATAGTTAAGATTTTAAGAGTCAAGAGTCAAAAGGGATCGGTAAACCGATCCCTTTTGAGGTCTCTTAAAATGCTTTTTTTCTCTTAATTACTTACCTAATAGGTAGTTGACGATATTTACTGCAAACTTTCTAACATCATCATCATCAGTATTATTTGGATGCCAGAACCAACCATTGCAGTAGATACCACCGTTAGTTTCAACTACAGCTACGTTAAAATCTTCTTCTCTCATAGGATTGAGACTTGAATCTAACCATACACCTAATGGTTTGCCAAAGCCTAACCATTCACAGACCATCTGATCAGCTGTTATTAGCATTATCTCAGGTGGCAAACCTTTCCAGATTGGATGGTCTTTTAAATCGTCTGGCTTACCGATAAAGATATTACCTGCACCAGCCCAAGAACTATATTTCATATCATATATCTCTTCTAATTGGAAGTTCCCATCACCGACTCTTTGGTTAGCCGCATCGCGAAACGATGATTGGTAAGTACCAAAGACTTTGAGTTTTCCATCTGCTACTAGTTTCAAAACTACTTCAACTGCAGCTGTATCCATAGGACGATTATCAGGAAGTACAAGTACCTTATATTGTTCAAGCTTTTTAATGTTTGCCATATCATCATCGGAGATAACATCAAATTGAATCTTGGCTTCTTTGAAAGTATCGATAACGCCATCCATCATCTCATCGTATGGCCAGCCTAAACCTACATAAAAGTTATTGGCCAAAATACTATCCAACACCGCAACATCAGCTGCATAAATAACAGTTGATGCTAGCATTAAAACGGACAATACAACAACTATCAATTTCTTCACGCTTTTCCTCCCCTTCCTTAAAATAACCCCTAAGGTTCTAGTGAAATAGATTCACTATCAAATAAATTTTCCCTTTTTTCGCCAAAGAAAATTAATCTCTAGTAGTCTTTTAGTCTTTTTTTATTTATTACTGTAAGTTAGACCATAAACTACTGTCTTTTATAGAATCGTAACTAAACAGCATAAAACCAGCAAAGTTTTTCTTTTCTACTGTTTCGATCTTTCTTAGGGTTCCTGAGACTGTATCCTTATATGGACCAAGACCTACAATAACTCTTTTTTTATCTACCAATCTTTCAATATCGGCTAGTCTTATAGAGAGAATATAGTCTTCGGTGTCATAGATCATAGGACAGGCAAAATCTAAATAGCTGTTTTTCAACCATAAAAACCAATCTTGAAATTTTTGATCTACTGCATCAGCTGGTATAGGAAAGACGGCTGCAGAGACTAAACAGTTGGGATTGATCTCTTTTGTTCCTTCATAGACCCGTCTAACTATATTGGTTATTTGATCTCTGCGAAAATCATCAAAATAGTCTTTAGCTTCTTTATAACCGTCTCTACCAAGTTGCTCTTTCAAATGGCGATAGTCTTTGACGATAGCCTGTGGCTTGAAGCCGAATTTATCCTCAAATTCTCTAACAACTTCAGGATGATAGCCAAAGTTGCGACTAGGGTAGCGAATAAAATCAAAGTGAAGGCCATCTACATCATATTTACTCACTACTTCAAGAAAGTTCTCGACAACCCAGTCTTGCACGCCTTTTAAACCTGGCTCGAGATATAGAGTAGGTAAAGATTCTGAGGCTGTACCTCTTTGATAATCTAAAACAGATACTCCCTCTATATCCACTAAAGCCCATTCTGGGTGTTGGTAAAGTATCTGCATTTTATTTGTTGGTTTAGAACCAAGTGCACCTACAGTAAAGGCATTTAACCAAGCATGCACCTTGATGCCACGGCTATGAGCCTCTTTAATGACAAAATCTAAGGGATCAAAACTGCTTATAGCTAGAGGTAGCCTCTCTGACTGATAATAAGCAAAACCACTCATATTGACTTGAACAAAAACATGGTTTATTCCAGCTTCCTGAGCTTTATCAAGCATCTCTAAAATAGCTTCTTTACTTTGCATAGTACCTCTAACAACCCAAAGACCTCTTATGTTTGCACCATCTGTAATTGGACCAAAAGACAATATTATTAAGGTAGCCAGTAAAAGTTGTAATAAACGTAGATTAGTCTTTTTTCTAGTCATTGTTTTTCCCCCATGACCCATAAAGTAAAATCTTCTAAGAGACTATTTCTCTTTTTGACTTTTTTTACCTTGAACTTTCTTTATTAGTATTGATCAATCTTTTAGCTTTTAAGCAATATCCTTAGGTTTATCTAAATAGATACTGTCTCTTATTTCTTGGTTATATGATGGTTGTTCTTGCACATGATAACAAAAAACGATACCATTAAATGAAAGCATTTTTAAGAAGATCGCTATTGGAGGAACAAATAGATGGCTAAAAAGATCCAAATAGGAATCGTTGGTTATGGTAACTTAGGTCGAGGTGTGGAAAAAGCAGTTAAATTAAGTGAAGATATGGAACTTGTTGCTATCTTTTCAAGAAGAGAGCCAGAAAGTTTAGGGATAGTTGATAAGACAGTAAAAGCATTACATATCTCTAAAGCTAGAGACTACCAAGACAAAATCGATGTCATGATTCTCTGTGGTGGCTCTATGTCTGATCTTCCCAAGCAGGGACCTCTTTTTGCTAGTATGTTTAATACTGTAGATAGCTTTGATAATCATGCTCAAATACCAAGCTATTATAGTTCTGTAGACAAGGTAGCCAAAGCAAGTGGTAAAACAAGTATTATTTCTGTAGGTTGGGATCCTGGTCTTTTT
>DUTE01000036.1 GCA_012842235.1 Bacillota bacterium | reverse complement strand
TTCGAGAAAAGAAGTGAAGTTACTAATCCGTGAAGGATTAGTAAAAGTAAATGATGTTCAAATCACTGACCCAGGTTTTAAGGTGGAACCTGAAAAAGACCCTTTTACTAATCCTTCACGGATTAGTAACTTCACTTCTTTTCTCGAACCCTTACCTATATGGGCTAGGATTTTATCTAGTCTTTCCACCCTATATCATCCTCCAGCCTTTAGGGTAGTGATTTTTTAACACATTATTACTAACTTTGCCCCAACCTAGAGGAAACTGTTCTAAGAAAACACCAATCCAACCATTATCGTTTGGAACAACAAAGGTTTGTCCTCTAAGATAGATACTTAACCTTTTATCGCCTCTAGTCAACTGCAATTTATTGGGCAAATTTTCTTCTTTGAGAGCCATTATCAGAGCATGTGATGGCTCAAACCTTTTTTTCTTTAGCTCACCGATAAACCACCCAGGCCTAGAGACCCTTAAGCCATCTAGTGGTGGTAAATCTTTTGATACAAGAAAGAAATGACTCCCATAAGCTTCAAAAACATATCTATCTAGGTTAAGTTTAATATGATCTTTAAAAAACTCACTAACTAGCTCATTTGGCTCTAGCCCGACCCTCAGTACACTTTTTTCTGCGCTAGAGCCTTTTTTCTTAATCTTAGCAATAAAATGTCCTTCCCCTTCAACTTGGTGTGGCCAAAGCCTAAGTGAATATGGCGTTTTACCGTTAACCAAACCGTATTCTTCTTTTAAAGGCACTCCTTCAAAATCGTGGTTATTATTTAAAAAATCAATTAAAACGTCTTCATTCTCTTTTTGGTTAAATGTACAAGTAGAGTAAACTAAAACCCCACCTGGTTTAAGGAGCTTTGCAGCTTCTTGAAGGATTCCCCGTTGCCTTCTTTGACAATAAAGTGGCGGAAACTCCTGCCAACCTAAAATAGCTCTTTTGTCTTTACGAAACATTCCCTCTCCCGAACAGGGAGCATCAATAAGAATTTTATCAAAAAACTCTGCAAAAGTACGCTCTAATCTTTCGGGAGTTTCATTTAATATAGCAGCGTTTTGTATCCCTGCTTGCTCTATGTTCCGGGTTAAAGCCTTAAGCCTATCAGAATAGAGATCATTGGCAACTAGTAGGCCTTGTCCTTGTAATTTAGCTGCTATCTGCAGTGATTTTCCTCCGGGAGCACTGCAAAGATCTAAAACTTTATCACCAGGTTTGGGATCTAAAATAGTTACCGGCGCCATCGCTGAGGGCTCTTGAAGATAATACAGACCTGCATGATAAAAAGGATGTTTTGCAGGACGAGCTTCAATGGGGTAGTAAAAACCATCTTGACACCAACCAATAGGCTCAAGAGGAAATGGACTAATTTGTTGGAAATCATCAACACTGATCTTAAGTGTATTTACTCTTAAACCTGGTCTTGCTTTTTTATTCTCTAAAGTTTCAAGAAATGATGCAGTCTCGGCACCTAAAATAGCTTCTATCTCTTTAACAAATTCGTTTGGTAGACTCATAGCAATTCTTCCTTTTTCTGTTTTTATTTATAGACTCTAGGACTTGTCTTTAAGGCAGGTTTATCTCATATGCACGACGAACAAATATTCGGAGGTGTGCCATTTTGACTAATGATTTATTAAATGAACTAAACCCAGAACAAAAGCAAGCTGTCCAACATTTTGAAGGGCCGCTTTTGATAATCGCTGGGGCAGGAAGTGGCAAAACAAGGGTGATTACTCATCGCATTGCCTATCTAATTGAACATTACGGGATTTCTCCCTACAATATCCTCGCTGTTACTTTCACTAATAAAGCTGCTAGCGAAATGAAAGAACGTGTCGAAAACCTTGTTGGTCCAAATGCAAAATTTATATCAGTCAGCACATTTCATTCATTTTGTGCAAGACTGCTACGTATCGAAGGAGAGCACATAGGAATTACCCGTAGCTTCTCCATCTATGACACAGATGATCAACAAAAACTAGCTAAAAAGATCTGTCATGAGCTCAACCTTGACGATAAAAAGTTCCCTGAAAAAATGCTCCTTGGCTTAGTATCGGCAGCAAAAAACACCTTGATTCTACCTGAACAATACCCTACCGATAGCTATACAGAAACAATAGTAAAAGATTTTTATACCCTTTATCAAAAAAGATTATTAGAGAGTAATGCTGTTGATTTCGACGATTTGATTTTAAAGACAGTAATACTCTTTCAAAAAAGACCTGACATTCTTGAAAAGTATCAAAGGCGCTACCAGTTTATAATGGTAGATGAATATCAAGATACTAACCATGCCCAGTATGTTCTAGTATCTCTTTTAGCCAAAAAACACAGAAATCTCTGTGTAGTTGGTGATGATGACCAATCCATATATAGCTGGCGCAATGCCGATATTCGCAACATCCTTGAGTTCGAAAAAGACTTCCCCAATACCACGGTCATCAAATTAGAAAAGAATTACCGCTCCACTAACAATATTCTTCAAGCTGCCAATACTATAATAAATAATAATATCAACCGTAAACCGAAAACTCTATGGACAGATAATCCTGAAGGTGAAAAAGTTCAGCTCTTTAAAGCTTCTACTGAAAGAGACGAAGCTTTGTTCATCGTCAATGAAGTCAATAAACTCTTAGAAAAAGGTTTTCGATTAAAAGACATGGCAATCCTCTATCGTATGAATTCTCAATCCCGTGTTTTAGAAGAAGCTCTATTAGCTAATAATATACCTTATATTATTTATGGAGGTATTCGTTTCTACGAAAGAGCAGAGATCAAAGACACTCTTGCCTACCTACGACTGTTAGAAAATCCTTATGACTCTGTTTGTTTAACCCGTGTCATCAACACACCTAAAAGAGGAATTGGACCGGCTACACTAGAAAAAATCGAAAATGCTCATAGAAATTGGGGGGGCTCGTACCTAGATACCTTACTTCGAGCTAAATCAATACCTAACTTAGGTAGTAAAATAACAGCAATTAGCGATTTTGCTCAACTGTGGCATTATCTCTCAACCAAAGCAGCAGATGGCAATATCACTCA
Source organism: Bacillota bacterium (assembly GCA_012842235.1). Taxonomy (GTDB): domain Bacteria; phylum Bacillota; class DTU065; order DTU065; family DTU065; genus DUTE01. The sequence goes on along the minus strand of DUTE01000036.1, from coordinate 1,134 downwards.
GCTGGTAGAAGCTATTTGGGAAAAAACCGGCTATATGGATAAATTAAAACAAGAGAACACTGAGGAATCTTTATCACGTCTTGATAACTTAAAAGAGTTTCTCAGTGTCACCCGTAGTTATGAAGATAGAGCTGGTAGTGAAACTTCTTTATCTGGTTTTTTAGAAGAAATTGCTTTAGTATCTGATATCGATCGCTATAGCGATACTCAAGATGCTATAAGTCTAATGACCATTCACGCTGCAAAAGGTCTAGAGTTCCCAGTTGTATTTATAACTGGCTTAGAAGAAGGTATCTTTCCTTTATCTCGTTCTTTATACGATGAAACTCTACTTGAGGAAGAACGACGTCTCTGTTATGTAGCCATAACTAGAGCAAAGTCAGTCTGCTACCTTACCTATGCAGAAACTAGGTTCCTTTGGGGGCAGACCTCTTTTAATAGTCCATCCCGTTTTGTAGAAGAACTACCAGAAAATGTCGAGAATCTATCTCTTAACATCAAACAAAAAAGACAGCCTTTAGAGCCATCTTCGGTAAATAGTAAACTGAATCATTCTCAAACACCGATTCTTAAAAGTGGCGACAAAGTACTCCATGATAAGTTTGGACAAGGTATGGTTGTAGAAATAAAAGGCCATGGAAGTAACGAAGAAGTAGTTGTGGTCTTCCAATCGGTTGGCATCAAGAGGCTACTATTGGAATATGCTAAACTAGAAAAATTAAACTAGAACAAAGACGGCAGTAAGATGTGTTATCTTTCTGCCGTTTCTCCATTTCCATTATTTGAAGAGGGAATAAAAATACCATTACAAACTCTACCAACTATAACTCCTTCCCCTGCAGCAAAGCCTGCCATAATTGTTGTTGCCTTTTTTCTTGATAGCTCTTTTGCAAAACATTGGCTTAGATCTCGAGCAGCTAACACTACATAGGTCATTCCTAGAATGTATTCTGCAAGAAACCGTGATTCAAAAGACAATCTGTCTATATTTTTTGCTAATTCTCTTAAAAAAGGCGAATGGGCTAAATGTCGCCTTGGTAGATATTCTGGTATCTCAAATCCACAAACGCCCTCGTTTATTATATCTTCTTTACTATCGCCTGCAAAACAAAGATCTATTACATAACCTAGATT
>DUTE01000342.1 GCA_012842235.1 Bacillota bacterium | reverse complement strand
TTTATCAATCTTTCTGTAACAAGCTTGTCTTCCATAGAGGGTCTTGGATCACCGCTAGGATGATTATGAACCATTATAATACCTGCAGCACTTCTTTTTACACAACTCTTAAAAAGTTCTCTTGGATGTACAATTGAAGCATCAAGGCTTCCAATCGATACTGTTTCAACCTCTAAAAGCCTGTGGCGGTTATCTAGAAGTAAAGCAATAAAATACTCTCTATCTAAATCCTTGAGCGAAGGTGCTAATAGATCAAAGACCTGTTGAGGTGTTTGTAAACTAGCTAAATATTCAGGTTCTAAAGTGTGAAGTCTTTTTGCAAGTTCAATAACGGCTAATATCATGACCGCTTTAGCTTCACCAATTCCCCTTGTCTCTTGAAGTTCAGAAAGAGAGGCTTCTTTTAGACCCTTTAGACCTCCTAAACGGCACAGAAGTTTGTCCGCAAGAGATATAGCCGAAACACCTTCATAACCACTACTAAGTAAAATAGCTAGAAGCTCCTGATTAGAGAGGGTTTGTGCACCCCAGCGAGCTAATTTTTCTCTTGGCCGTTCATTTTGAGGTAGCTCTTTAATTCGCCACATACTAATCCTCCTACCACTTTTTATATAGACCAGCTTCGCCAAGTAGTTCGGCTGTCTGAGCTAAAGGCAAGCCAACTACGTTGTGGTAGGAACCTCTTATCGCTGTAACAAAGACGCCTCCAAAGCCTTGAATACCGTAAGCACCAGCCTTGTCCAAAGGCTCTTTAGTACCTATATAGTCTTCTATTTCTTTCGGTCTTATAAGGCGAAAATCCACCTCTGTCATCTCTGCAAAGACCTTTACGAAATTGTTGTCTTTTGAAACAAGTGCCACTCCTGTGTAAACTCTATGAGTTTTACCACTGAGAAAACTTAACATTTCATAAGCTTCTTTTGCGTCTTTGGGCTTTCCTAAAATATCTTCGAGATATACAACTGTATCTGCTGCTAAAATGTAGTCTTCGGGATTTTTCGCTGAAACAGCCATAGCTTTTTGCAAAGCCAGTTCCTTTACAAGTCTTTCCGGATTTTTAATATCAATTCCTTCATTAATGGTTGCAGGTTCAACCCTATAGTCAACACCAAGCATATCGAGGAGTTCTCGTCTTCTTGGCGACTTAGATGCCAGAATTAACTCCATGTTTTAATTCCTCTTTTCAGTTTACCATTCATAATTACCTAAAACAAGCATACAACAATTACTAGTAATTCTGCAAAGTCTTCTAAGCCAAAGATAATGTTATTGGCTAACTAAATCAATGATTGATTGTACCATGTCCATAAAATTAGTTCCCTCTTTTGTTTATTGGTGTTGTTGTTACTAATAACCTACGTTTCGCACCCTTAACTAATAAAAACCCGATTTTCCCATAAACCTTTTTAAAAATCAGTACTCTACGTTAGCTAACTGAAAAATATCTGCAGCTATTTTATCAGGTTTGCTAACATATCTTTTTGTTACACCATTTTCTGAGAACTTTATAGTATAGATACGGTTTGTTAGTAGAGAAAGAAGAACACTGCCAGTAGGATTTGTTAAAACACCACGATATGAGGTATCGAAACCACGATTGGCTTCTTTGAGTGCTCTCCGGACTCTCCTCTCTATAATGGAATAGATTAAAACAGCAGTTACAAGGATCATCGAAAGTGCTTGGATACGTTCCGGTTTTTTCAAAAAGATAGCATCAAGCAATTTGGGATCCTTAAGAATTTTGAATTTCCTTTCTACTGTTTGTTGCTCTTTGTATTCGCACAAAACGGCATGAGCAGGCCAAGTTTCGTTATCTAAGAGATTAGTAATCAGAACAAAAGTTGCAGCCTTAGCTTTGATTAAGGTCATCTTTTCTACGGTAGGTTCTTGAATAGAAAGATTGATTTTGTAAATTAGCGGAAGATCAACGTCGTTTTTCCCCGGACGACCACGCTTTCTTTTAATTACACTTTCAACATTACCGGTTAACTCGTGCAAAGCCTTTTTGTTTTTTTCTAATATACTAGCTAGTGTTGCAGTAGCATCAGTTTCGCAAGCAAATTCATTTTTCGATAACTCCTTAGCTAGCTTATCTAGTTCTTCACGTTCTTTCTTTAAGCGTTTAGCTATAGTTTTTTCTTTTCTAGCCTCTAAGTGTGAGGACTTCACCACAATAAATCTGTAATCATAGCCATCAATTTGCTCAACAAACTCTTGATAACCATAAATTGTAGGATGTTTAGCTGTAGAATATGTTGGTAAATCATGCCAAGTATTAATGTCCCATGCTCGCTCTTTGAGATTTTCTGTAACAGAAAATGTCGAAGGAGATCTAGAAATGAATGAAAGTTGCTTCTGGCCAATCAGTTTTAGATTTTTCTTGGTTACAAGAGCCGAATCAGCAATGTAAGGAACATTACCATATCCTGTAATCATATGGTCAATTTCTTTTAGGGTTTTTTCATTCCATTCCTTGTCAGACGTATTTCCACTCAAAATGTCACAGGCAAGAGGTATTCCCTCTTGATTTACAATCATTCCGCAGAGAAATTGCTTAAGTTCAGGATGACCATCCTTACTATGACCATGGGCTAACTTAAAACCATTCTTTGCAACCTGAAGATATTCTCCCCAAACATTTATTGAGGTTGTGTCAGCATGGAAGCTTGATGTTTCGATTTTTTCACCTAAGGTGACTCTAAGTGAAATCGCTGAAAATAGCTTATTAACTCCTACATCTGATATTCGATCTAAAACTCGTCCTAGTATATCGTCGTTGAAGTTCTCAGCCTTAATTCCTTCGCCGAATATGGCTTCAGTATCAAACTGTTCGAAGTAGTCTGTTAATCTATAGAGAGGGTTTCTTTGGTGTAAAATGCTTACAATTAATGCTGCTACAATCAATCCCGGTTCAGTTTTCCATTGTTTTTTGTCCCATGTTAACTCATTGTTGATTAAATCAACTAAACCAAGTTGGTTAATAACACCCATCACTAAGTGTTGGTTTGCGTAGGATTGGATGGGATCGTTTATAGTACCATGCTTTTTCATATAGAGTACCCCTCTCAGAATTAGATAAAAAGTAATTCGAGAGGGTCAAAAGGAACTCCTTTAAACCTATACAAAAATTTAATTAATTTTATCTAGAGGGTGCGGAATGTCGGCTATAAATAACATTGTACCCAAAGCTATAGTGTATGGTTTCGATCTTGCTTAAAGAGGAGAGCTAACGAG
>DUTE01000341.1 GCA_012842235.1 Bacillota bacterium | reverse complement strand
CCCTCCTCCTCCACCTGTAACCACATAATGTACACCGTCTTTTTCTATGTGGTCATAGATATGTGCATGACCTGAAAACACTAATGTCACCTTGTGTTTAGTAAATAGGCTGCTAAGCGTTGCAACAAGATCCTCTTTGGTATCGTCACTGTAAAAGGAAGTAAATAGAGGATGGTGCAAAAAAACAATCTTATATGGTTTAGTTGAACCATCTAATTCCTCTTCTAACCACTCTATTTGGTCCTTAAGCTGTTCTAAAGATAGAGCTGATTCATTAGACGAATCTAGAGCAATAACATGAAGTGGGCCATATAAAAACGAGTAGTGGGTTTTATTACCTAGTAGATCAAAATACTCAAAATACCTATAATGGTAGGCGTCGTGGTTGCCTAAGGTAGGGAAAAATAAGGCTCTGGCCATTAAATTGCCACTATATTGAAATAAAGCTTCCCAATCAAGAACATTACCAGGTTGGTTTACAAGATCACCAACATGCAAAACAAAATCAACATCTTTTACCTTTTGCATCTCATTTGTTACTTTTTCTTGTGACAAAGCATGTTGTGTATCACCATAGACTAAGAAAGTAAAATCTGTCTTATTTTCTTTATCAAAAGCTTCGATTTCGTAAACAGGTGAAGAGACACTACGTCGTTTATAGTCTAGTTTTACTCTATAACCATATCTTTTGCCTTTCTCTAAATCCGAAAGAATAGCTACATAATGACAACCTTCACTATGTCTTTTTTGCAAGGATTCTTGGAAATAGACTATATCTGGTCTCTCTATGAGGCAATATTCTACATAGCCAAAACCTAAGGCGTTGGTTTCAAAGCTTACTTGTAGATGACCATCGTCACTTAAACCTAATATGGGACCACGTTTTATTAATAATTCTTCTGTACAAAATGAAATGGTTTTAACCGATTCATTGGCATAAATTAAAAGCTCATACTCTGTTTGGGGAAGCAGATCAGTTAAAAAAAGTTCGTGTTCCAACGCTTTATCAAGATTTATTACTGTGATGTCTTTGTCTGGCTCACTTTTTTTTCTTATTTTGCATTGGCAATTTATCTCTTCTTTCGTACTCCAAGATATCTTAGCAGAATCACCATTTACCTCAAGAACTCTCGGTAATCCTGCAAAAGAACTTTGTCTATTCGGATCGTAAAAAACACTTTGGTTAGAATAGACCTTAAGTTCTGATAACATACACCAACCAATATGAGGATTTGGGGTAATTGTAAATAATACATATCTAATAGGCAGAGGTTCAAACTCTACTTTATACTCGAACATCCTGTTATCAGTAACATTTTGGGGCAATCTAACCCCTTGGCCAACACTGAGGTATTTTTTACCATCTGAAGAAACAGAGACCTCAACTTTATCAGGCAAACCAACTGAAGCTGCAGCACCCATTAAAAAATAGGCTGAAGCACAAACAACATTATCGTAAACTTCTTCGAGATCGATTTCAATTTTAACCGTTTCTTTTACCCCATCCCAACCTACTAGGTCTGACCAGGAAAAATCGTCTTTGCCATCGGTAAGCTTTGTTCCATCTAAATCAGCGTAGTAACCCATAGGTTTTACACCAAGATACCTGTAGTTTTTGTTTAAGGCGATATTTTGCAGTTCCATGACTTGTTCCTCCTGTATTTAGCAAAGAAAAAATGCTTATCTTTACATAGAACTATCTTTTCCTTTCAAAAAGCTTTTGCAAAAGATGATATAGTGTGCTTCCACCCCATAACAGGATTTTCCTGTCTATTTAACAAGAATACACAAAACCAACAGATTTCACACCACTTAAAGAGCAGGAAAACCCCAACCGTTATAGAACAGTATTTTTAGTACCTTTTTTTTGTAGCTTAAAAATACTATAACTAATCTAGGAGGAAAAATATGCCATCTATTGTCGTTAGTATCAGTCTTGTAATATTGCTATTTTTTGCCTTTTCTAAAAGATCATTGGCTCAATCACATGATCTTCTTTTTCAAGATGATTTTTCTAGCCCATCAACAAATTGGCAGATGACACACAATACCTGGACATTTACTAAAAATTCTCTCAGACATGATCATTACTCGATAGGTGCCATCTATGCTACAGACGGAAAATCATGGCAAAACTATGAGTGGCAAACTACATTTAGTGTTACTGAATGGGGTAATGAACACAGTTCACTTACGTTTTTTGTACGCATGCAAGAACTATGGGTAGGCTATGGGATAACTATTAATCCCCGAAAAATTGCCCTTTTAAGATACGATGGGGCCTGGAATGAAAAGCTCGAATTAGGCGATTGTCTTTTCAATCTAGAGATTAACCGATTATATGAATTAAAAGTAGCCATACAAGCCAATCAAATTCAAGTTTATCTAGACAACGAGCTTTTAATAGACTCGGGAGATCCTTTTAACCTATACACTAAAGGCACTGTATGTTTTTATGCAGACTACACAAAAGCTATTGTTCAGTACACTGAAGTTAGATCACTTCCCCCTTTACCCCTAAAAAAGATTGCAAATGTCCAAATCAATTCGATCCTTGATGAAGATGAAAGCAACTGGAGAGGATATCTACCCCAAGGCGGTATCGAGGCCCAAGGAGCAAAACATATTCTCCTTTGGTATTCTCACTTTAATTGGCAAGAAAAAGAGATGCTTCCTTACGTAGCTTACGGCAAAAGAAAAGATTTAGAAGATCCAGATTCTGCCGAGTTCATTGATTTTTTCTACGATACCTTTCTTTTTCTTTACAATTTTGGTGACTGTCGCACAAACCCCACAGATATAACTCAGTGGAGATTTTGGCTAGAGAAAATATTTGGTAAAGGCAGGGACTTAGAGAGCCTTAATAATGCGGTAACGCTTGTAAAAGAGCTAGAGATCGGTAAGAAAGATTACAAAGTTAAAGTCATCCTTATGATACCGTATCCTGGAGTAGAACAAGCTGATTTTGGCTCTTTGTCTGAAACTCAAAAAAGCCTAAACTTTAGCATTAAAGATAGATCTGTAACACAGGCAAATAAAGAAAGATTTACAGCGATAAAATGGTACTTAGATCAATGTCTTAAGTTGTTCAATAACAAGTTTGACAATCTAGAACTACTTGGTTTTTATTGGTTAGAAGAAGCTTCAGATCGTGTCGATAGTCTATTAATTCAAGAAACTAGCGAATATATTCACCATTTTGGTCTAAAACTTTTTTGGATTCCCATGTTTGATGCTATTGGCTTTGAAAAATGGCAAGACTACGGTTTTGATGCAGTAATAATGCAGCCTAACTACTTTTGGCCAACAAACCTAAAGCCTCAGCGCTTAGAAAAAACAGCTGCTCTGGCAAGAAAATATCATATGGGAATAGAGATAGAATACGATGACTCTGTAAAAGACCCTTTTTATAGAAAAAGGCTCTATCAGTATCTCGATTACGGTGTAAAGACCGGTTATATGAAAGATGCTCTTATTGGTTATTATGAAGGTGGTGGGGGTCTCCTCCAACTCTTCCAAAGTACCAACCCTGCTTTATACCAACTCTACACCTCTTTATACCAGTTTGCCAAAGGAATTTACACTCCCAAATATCCTTTTTAGAAGATAAAAAAGTTGAGATGTGCGTTTTTTTGACTTAATTGTTATATAGCAATTAAAGTAACAAACACAAAGGAGGATCCCTATGTTTAAAAAAAGAAGCCCATTTTTCTTCTGTTGTTTAATAATGATTTGTTCTATGTCAATTCCCGCTTTAGGTTTAGGCAGTCTTTTGTTTGAAGATTCTTTTGACTTCCCAAGTTCAAGCTGGAAATTCGACCGTCATAACTGGCTGTTTCGCGATGGGTATCTCGCTCATGATGAATACTCTATTGGTGCGGCTTATTACCTAGATGGAAATAATTGGACTAACTATGAGTGGGAGACAAACTTTCGCGTCACTAAATTTGGCAATGAAAATGCCTCTATGCTGTTTTTCTTTCGTTCTCCTGAGGTCTGGAGTGGTTATGGTTTGGCTGTAACACCCTATTCTCTACTTCTTTCTCGTTATGACGGGGCTTGGAATGAAAGAGTAATCCTCGGCCAAGCTAGTCTTGTAGTCAAGCCTGAAAGATGGTTCAATCTAAAAATACAGATCCAAGGCAATCAAATTAAAGTATATGTCGACGATAAACTGAGAATTGATGCTTTTGATCCTGATAATAAGTATACTCAAGGCTCTGTATCCTATTATACCGATTACCTAACTGCAGAGATTGACAGCACAAAAGTTACTGAACTAAAAGCACTCGAAATCAAAACTAGCAAAAGAAAACTCACTTCATCTATCTTAGATGAAGATGATAGTAAATGGCCTGGTTATAAAGGTCCAGGTGAAGAAGGTGTAGGTGGTGCTAAGCACATAGTCCTTTATTACACACACCACAACTGGAATGCCTTTGATCTTCTTCCTTATGTTGCTTATGGCAAAAGAGCACAGATTGACGATCTCCAATCTGTTTCTTATAATGACTGGTTTTTCGATACATTTTTGGTCCTTAATAACTTCGGTGATAGTAGAGAAAACCCCACTAATCTATCCCATTGGCAATATTGGCTAGATCTTTTATACGGTGAAAACAAACATCTTGATAGTTTAAACGAAGCTGTTAATTTAGCAAGAAAATCAGGTGTTCAAGGTGACGATTACAAAGTTAAAGTAATTCTAATGATTCCTTATCCTAGCGTCGAACAAAAAGACTTTGGCGATATAGACAATGATGGTATATCTGAGGACTTCTCTGATTTAGAAAACCGCAAAAAAGCGATTAATTGGTTTTTAGATCAAGCACTTTTAGGTTTTGATCAAAAACGTTATCCAAATCTAGAACTCATTGGATTTTATTGGTTTGAAGAACAGATAAGTGGGACAGATGGCTCTCTTATCAAAGCTACTTCAGAACAATTACACAAGCACAACCTTCTTTTATATTGGATCCCTATGTTTGATGCATCAGGTGTTTCAGCACCTAAAGCATATGGTTTTGATGCTGTTATGATGCAGCCTAATTACTTTTGGCCTAAAAACCTAGAGATAGAACGGCTAGCCCGTGCAGCAGCTATGTCCCGCAAATACAATCTTGGCGTAGAGATAGAATTTGATGGTAACGCAAGAGACCCATTCTACCGTAAACGGTTTTATGAATATTTAGATCTTGGTGTTCATCTTGGCTACATGAACGAATCTCTTCTTTCTTACTATGAAGGCGGTGGCGATCTTTTGAGGTTTTTCCGAAGCACTGACGAGGAGTTGTATAAGATGTATCAAGCTGTATACGAGTTTGTCAAAGGTACCTACCAACCAAAAGAGATTCTTGAGTATAATTAAAACACCTTAGATTGGTACTCTAAGAAGATATTTAAAGTAACGGTGATCTCTATATAGAGATCACCGTTTTTAGCCTAAATATATCTTACCTAAAAACAATAGGACTCATATTTATGAGTAACAACAAACAAAAATAATTGCCTATCTTTCTCTAGCTTGTCTAATAAACCCTATAGGGCTATAGAGAGCCTTTTTAAAATCTCTACCCTCTAGATAACGCTATAACGCTTCTAAAACAACATCTTCCTTGCTTTTTACTTTCTTCTAGTGGTTTAAAAACTATCTTTATTTAGCAACCTATCTTTGACTATCTCTATTTATAAGCATATAATTAAATTGTAGTTTGCAAAGAGGAGGCAGGAGAATAACTGTGCAAGAAATAATTTCGCTTCTTAAAGCGTTAAGTGATATGACTCGGCTAAAAATACTCAAACTTATTATGGAACACGAATTTAGTGTCTGTGAGTTAGCAAGACTATTAGATATTAGTCAACCTGCAGTATCACAACATCTAAGACGTCTTAAAACAGTAGGTCTAGCTGAGGAAGATCGACGTGGGCAATGGATATATTATAAAGCAAATCGAGAGACTTTAGAAAACCTAGCCTTAGAGTTTAGAAATTTCTGCAATTGTCCCTTAGAAGAACTCTCTGATTTTCAAGAGATATTACCTCTTTTGGCAGATTCTGAAGATATCAAACGCGATTGTCAAAAACCTCAAAAAGATAATCGCCAACTATAAGGAGGTCTCATAATATGGATCTCCTTGTCTTTTTATTTCTTCTTTGG
>DUTE01000340.1 GCA_012842235.1 Bacillota bacterium | reverse complement strand
TGTGACTCCTTATTGGAGCTAAAGTTGAAGCTGAAATTGAAGCCTGCATTCTCTACTTTTTGAGCTAAGTTCTCATTTTGCCAAATCCCAATAGATAAGAAGGCTTCTTCTTGTCTCTTAGCAGTTGAACGAAAATCTAGATCACTCAAAACAAGTATGGGACCGGAAAACTTGTCACTATTTAACAATGGCCCTGAGGTATCAAAGACAAAACTAAGCTTAACTTTTTTGCCATTTAACTCAAGAAAATCTTCATAGACTGCCTCTTTATAGTTTGCTGTCTTGTTTGCAGGATAGATAAAAATTGCTTGATACCGTTTATCTAAAGAAATAATACCTCCTCTATTTCGCTCTTTTTTCTCTAAGCCTGCCTCTTTTGCTTTTTTATAAAAACTATAGGGAACAACCAAAACATCTACTTGATTTTCTTGAAGCCGGCTTTGTAGTGCTTTTGTTTTAATCTCTGGCTGGAGATTAGAACCTAAAGCCTCTAGATTGTCCTTCGTTATTAGTTGCAAAGTTTGAGGATAGTTTAGAGATTGCTCTTGAGATATTTCTTTGACATGAAATAAATAATTAAAACCGATTGTTATTGAAAGTGCTAAAAGCCAGCAAACTATGTAAACTAAGGCTTTATTATGCAATTCAGTTTGAGGAAGTGAGTGAAATAAAAAGGCTGTACCAAGAAGACTAGTTAGACCAAGTGGGAGTGCACAAAGGAAAAGATAGTTTTGGTTGAGTGAAAAAACTAGGATGTAGACCAAAACTAAAAGAGCTAAACCGATTTTGAGAGATCTATAGTTAAAACTAGTGAGCTCTTTTTCAGTTTCCTTAATTGATCTTTCAAGTCTAAGTGATGAAACTAAAGCAACGGCTGCACTAATTAGTACACTGCTTTTCAAGGAATAACCTACCTCTTTTAAGGTCAATAAACTACCTAAAGAAAAACCTAAAAAGACTGCAAGAAGAACTGCCAAAAATTTAGAGATTCTTTTGTCATCCTTGTTGAGATCCTCTGCATTAGTAAAACCATTGTCTAGGGCATTGAGGAGTATCATAAATAACGAACCAACCTTCGCTAAAAACACGGTGAGAGAAATGATGTCTAATGCTAGTGAACTACTTAAAAAGGATTCATTTACCATATTAAGGGCTGAGATTCTTAGTATGTTTGTGGCAAAGACTGTTAGAAAAGTTATGACAAACACTCTAATCTCACTAAAGAATAAAACAAATAAGCGCCAAAACCAAACAGTGAGCTTAGCTGGCTCTTTTTTTATTTTTATAAGTGTTAAAGGCAAAGAAGCTTCGTTAGAGGTTGAATTTAGCGAAACTAAATTTTGCATCTCAAATCAACTCCCTCAATTTCTCTTCGTGTTTAGTATATCTTGGATCGAAGAGACTACCCATTGAAGAAGCTTGCAAACAATAGGTTCTTTCTTACAATTTTGAAAGGTTTGCCGTAAGAAATAAAAGTTGAGACTAAAACCTTGAACTAGAGAGGTCTATAGGTCAATAAGCAAGTAGGCAAATGGAGTTAAACCCAAGGGGACATATGCCATCTTCTTTGCTCTTCTTTTGTCGATTTACTGGTCTCTAGGTCTCTAGATGCGTTTAGATGTTACTTTTGAGTTCAGCTCTGACTTTATCTGTTCCTACTTACAGGAAGTAGCAAAGGCTTTGGAAATAAAAGTCCATATTTTCAAACAATCAAAAAACGAGTTAACGAGCTATCCCCTTAGATGATAGCTCGTTAACTCGTTTTTTGCAGTTTCCCATCTGGCAATCATACACTACAAACTCCATAGACTTTACCTTTCTAGATCGTTGTACTACAGAGTTTTTG
>DUTE01000339.1 GCA_012842235.1 Bacillota bacterium | reverse complement strand
GGTTAATCCTGCTGATTACCAAAATTATTTATATTAATCTCCATTTTGCCATTGATCGGGTAAAAATCACTGTGTTTTTTACCTTCAGGTAACCATTCGTTTGGCCATTTAGCTGCCTGCCAACCGGTAAGCGGTGTAGCAAACTCACCAAAAATCTCCACAGCAACTTTACTACCTGTAACAATCTCTGCTTTTGCGTTTATCTTTCTTCCTAAATATTTTTGCTCATGCTCCATATAAGGCATACCCTTAAAAACAACTATTCCCTGTTTTAGATAGAGAGGAATGCCGGTTGGCAACTGCATTGCTGGAGCATCGGGATTTATTTGAATGAGATCACTGAAATTCCAGATCACCCTATTTTCATCATATTCAACATTAATTTCCGGTCTATAAAGAATGACCTTGTTTAAGACTTTTGAGAAATCTCCTTTGCATGTTAGTAGTTTTACTAAATCATAATCAATAGTAATTCTTTCTACCTTCACAAAAGGCATTCCCTTTTCTTTCAATTCTTCGTCAATATTTGGTAGATTCGAAGGTCCAATAGTTAGATCCTCGATTACAAGCCTTTGCCAAAAATCAGGGGCTACTGAACCAATCTCAATGTGTCTATTAGTGTTGTCCTCTAAAAACCTTATTATCTGCCATTTAACGCTTTCGGCAATTGAGTCTTGTCTGAGGAACAACATTACACCAATATTAACTAACAGAAGAAGTATCAAAATAATTAAGAGGATGATGAAAACGGCCTTAGTAGCAGGATTTATATTACCTCTTTTGGTCTCTCTTTTTAATGCCATATCTCCTACCGGCAAGACCGGTTTCACCTCCTTACATATGGAAAATCACGTCTACTATTAATTCTCTTCTTCTGAGATAATCTCTAATTCAAAGCTAAAATCGCCCTCCATAACATAATCTGTTGCTACTCTTACTTGTACAGGTAAAGAGGGATCAGTTAGCTCTAGATCATTGTCTAAGTTATCTTCATAGGGGGGATAAAACTCTACGACAATCTCATTATTCTTCTCGCGATTGAGGAAATCCTTAAGAAGCTTTTCCCAATCTTTTGCTTCTTGGGAAATGGGGGTGCCTTTTCTTTCATCAGAATGCAATTCTAACTTTTCGGTTACATTTACACTTTCAGAATCGAAAGAAGAAATAGATATACCTGGTCTTACTATCACATGAACCTTACCTGGTAGAGCCTCTTTAGGTATTGGTAGCTTCACTTTTACAGTCTCTGCCTCACCTCTAAAGGGACGAATTTGCACAAAAACCTCTACTTCGTCACCTGGATTTACCATTTTTTTCTTAGGTAAGGCATTTGTAATCACTGCCGTATTTCTTGCCTCAGTGAAATTAGCTTCTACAACGATCTCTGTAAGATCCACATTATAATAATCATTAAAAAGAATAAGATCTAATACTTCCGCAAGCTCACTCAAACTTAAGGCTGAAACATCTGCATAGCTGTAAAAATAGTTTTCTCTTTCCAAAGTATATGGTAGCCCTTTGCCTTTTATCGAGAATTTTACTTTAGATGTTCCTGATCCAACCCGATCGATTCCTCTATCAAATCCTTCTAACACTGTGCTAATAGCAAGTTTACCTAATAACATATTATCTGGAACTACTTCTGCTTTAGTCTCTACTGTTCGCTTGAGATCATAATCATTTACCTTGGTCTTAACAGGTATCATGACTGGTACTTGACCGACTTTCCCTGCTATACCTGCTGTTCTATCTTGGGTTATCATACCAATCTCTTCGCCAAAGCTTGCTAACTTAAATGTATTAGGTTGCCCTTTTACTACAGCATGAACTGTACTAGTCCCTGCTAAATATACAGTATTGCCTTTGTTTAGTAGAGAATGGCCAAATGCCAATAAACTACCATCTTCGTAGATATTTGTTAAAGTACCAAAACTACCAACCGTCACATCTCCTGTTACTAGCTCAACGCTTAAAGATGAACCTGGTTCAAGTTTTGCTACATCCTGGGTTCTACCTAAAACACTAGCCTTTGAAAGTTTATAACCTAGTTGTTTTTCTAGATATCCTCTACTTCTTTCTCCTAAACCATTAAACACTAATGGTGTATTCACATCTCTCAGTTCAAGATCTTTGTTTAGAGGTTCTACAAACAAACTTTCTTGAGGATACGACAACATCTCTTCCATTTTCTCAATTGGTGTAACTAAACAATAGGCATGATCATAATCATTGAATCCATAACTAATAGCACCAAGAAGCTTCCCCTCTATATAGATAGGGCTTCCGCTCATCCCTTCAGCTACTCCGCCGAGTTCAAGTGCTCTACCCCCAACTTTAATTAAAACGTAATCAATGCCTCCGTTAGGAACTAAACCCAAAACCTCAATGGGGAAATCCTCTACTTTTGTTCCTTCAAATACTGTTTTACCTATACCTATTAGACCGGGGGTTATCTCTTCAAGAGGAAAATTAACGGCAAAAACTGTAACAGATAATACAACAATTAATACAACAATTAGACCCTTTTTTGTTCTCATTTTATACACCTGAGGCTAAGATTGTTAAACCTTAGCTTACGGTTTTCCTCCTTTATTATCGAATATCGATTACATAAATGCTATATTGTAAATATTATATCGTTTTGAGCCGTATTGAAAGCTAAACTAGCATCATTAAACAGAAATATTTCATCTTTATATTCCCTGTTTACTTCTTTTTCTATCAATAGCATTCCTTCCTCTGAAATTTTGTAACCTGTTTCCAGAAGAAAAACCCCAGTTATTCACTGGGGTTTTTTTTGTAAGCCATTTGAGCTGAAAGTTGTTGGTATAAGGCGTCTGCTACACCAACACCCTCGCCTAATGCAACTTCTTTGGCCAACTCCTCTATATACATTTCTTCCCACATTTTTTGTGCTTGACTTTTAGGTAAAATTCCTCCACTAGGAACTGTTTTGTGCATAGCCTTCAAAAGTTGTTCCGTGAAAATTGCCTCAAACTCTTGGCAAGCTTTTTTTAAATCCTCTTCAGTATATTCTTTAGTTTGATTGAGTTCTTTAATATTATTGTAATTCATTATGGGAGCATAAAAATCTATCTTAGAATCAAACATCGCTTTACCCCCTAATATGCCTCTACATTATCTCTAAAACACCGTGGAGAGCTCCTGCCTCTTTCATGGCTTGTAGAATAGATATAATATCCCTTGGCGAAGCACCTATTGCGTTAAGAGCATCTACCAATTCGCCTACTGATGTATTCGGTTCTAGAACGACTGTATTAGCCTTTTC
This sequence comes from Bacillota bacterium, assembly GCA_012842235.1. Lineage (GTDB taxonomy): Bacteria > Bacillota > DTU065 > DTU065 > DTU065 > DUTE01. Next base: position 657 of record DUTE01000339.1, on the reverse strand, counting down.
TTCCTCAGTATCTATCTTGACCTGCTCAACAACTACTGTTTGGCCCTCACTAAAGGGAGCTGGTTGAGAAACTTCCTTCCTTGAATCAATCTCTACCTTAAGTCCACCCTGGGCAATTGCTACAGCACTTATCTTTACTCCTGAACCAAAAACAACAGTACCTGTTCGTTCGTTGATAACAATTTTAGCTACCGCATCAGGGGTTACTCGAAGATTTTCGATAAAAGATATGGTACTTACTGGATCAGCCTTTTGAGTCTCTGTAAGGAAAATATCGACTGTACCTGCATCTTTCGCTACAGCGACTTGTCCAAGTTCTTCATTAATAACATAGGCAATACGACTAGCTGTAGTAAAGTCTTTATTCGTAAGGCTAAGTGTGATTTTGTCGCCAAAATCAAACTCTACATCAACTGATTGCTCAACAATAGCCCCATTTGGGATTCTTGCTACAAAACCAGCATTTTTTGAAGCTTGAGCACTCCCTCTTTCTACACTAAAGCCACCTGTAGAAAGCGAACCCTGAGCAAGAGCATAGATCTCCTCTCCTGCATAAAGAGGTGTCAACATTAAATAACCACCTTGGATACTTCTCGCATCGCCTATAGATGCTACACTAACATCAATCCTATCACCCTCTCTAGCAAAGGGAGGAAG
>DUTE01000338.1 GCA_012842235.1 Bacillota bacterium | reverse complement strand
TGAAACCCAATACTCGGTGCGTGCATTCCCACTAGGGGGGTTTGTTAGTGTCGCTGGTATGGATGAGATTGCAGATGAAGAAAAAGGAGAAGTTGTACCTTTAGAGAGAAGATACACTTCTAAACCAGCCTGGGCAAAAATTGCAACTATTGCAGCAGGACCTTTAATGAATATTGTCTTTGCCATTGTTGTTTCAGCTATTATTGTTGGGGTATCCGGGCGTCTAATCCCAATTGTAGGCAAACCAATGCCAGGATCCTCTGCAGAGATGGTTGGTCTTAAAGGTGGCGATGAGATTTGGGCTGTTGATAATCTCCCTATCTATAATCAAGGCCAATTTATCCAGTTAATTGCTTCAAGCCAAGATGAATCAATTAAGCTTAAGGTCAAAAGAGAACATGAGTTTTTAGAATTTGTAGTGACACCTAAGTTCTACGAAGAATTAGGAAGACCTATTATAGGTGTTGACGAGTTAACCTACAAAGAGGTTCCGTTGGGCTTTTTTGGTGTAATTAAGGGCGGCTGGGATAATACAAGAATAATGGTTGTTACTCTTTTTAGAGGGCTTAGAGCAATGATTACAGGTAAGGTTGAAGCTGATGTAGCAGGACCTGTAGGTATGGTACAGATGATTGGCGAGACTGCCTCAGTAATGGAAGAGGATTTTCTTATAGGTCTACTAAATGTATTGTATTTAGCGGTCTTTTTGTCGGTAAATTTTGCCATATTAAACCTCCTTCCTGTACCGGTTCTTGATGGTGGTTGGATTTTGCTTATTCTCATTGAGTTAATAAGAGGTAAACCTCTTACAGAAAAGCAAAAAGCTATCGCACAAATGACTGGTCTAGCTTTTATTGCCGGCTTGTTTCTTTTTGCAACCTATAGTGATTTTTCTAGGTTAGGTTGGTTAGACAATATTTTGGAAAAGTAAGTGGTTTGATGAAAAATAAGATCCGTAGAGTAAAAATTGGTTCTCTAGCTATCGGGGCACAAGAGCCTGTATTGATCCAATCGATGACCAATACCAAAACTAAGGATGTTTCCGCGACACTTGAGCAAATCAACTCTCTCTATAAGGCAGGTTGTGAGATTATCCGTGTCGCAGTAGCATCAGATGATGACATTGATAGCTTTAGAACTATCACAAAAAACTCCCCTATGCCTGTTGTTGCTGATATTCACTTTAATTACAAGTTAGCAATTAAAGCCATAGAAGCGGGTGCAGCAAAGGTTCGAGTTAATCCTGGAAATTTGGGAGGATTAGATAAGCTTTTCGAGGTTTCTAAAGCGGCAAAGGGAAGAGCTGCTATAAGAGTAGGGGTAAATTCAGGTAGTTTACCACAAAAATATGTAAAACTAATAAAGTCTGAGGAGATTTCTAGGGCTAAAGCTATGGCCTTAGCTGCAAAAGAATATGTTGATTTTTTAGATGAAAAAGGGTTTAATGATATTGTCGTGTCCCTTAAAGCATCTGATGTGCCTTCGACGATTGCGGCAAACCGGCAGTTTCGTTTGTCTTCTGATATTCCTTTACATTTAGGTGTAACAGAGGCTGGAACTTTCTTTTCTGGGTCGATTAAATCGGCAGTTGGATTAGGAACACTATTGATGGAGGGGATAGGAGAGACTATTAGGGTTTCACTCACAGCAGATCCTGTAGAAGAGATTAAAGTTGCCAGAGAAATACTTAAGGCTTGCGGGATTAGAACTCTTGGGCCAACAGTTATTTCTTGCCCTACATGTGCTAGGACAAATATTGACATCTATGCACTTGCCAAAGACGTAGAAAAATTACTTACAGATATTAAAGAAGATATAACAGTTGCGGTTATGGGATGTGCGGTAAATGGTCCTGGCGAGGCTAAAGAAGCTGATCTTGGCATTGCTGGTGGCAAAGGTGAAGGACTTATCTTTGTGCGAGGAGAAGTCGTTGAAAAAGTACAAGAATCTGATCTTCTTTCCAGGTTTCAATTTCACTTGGACAGAATTGTTGAAGCAAAAAAGACTGGTTGACCAAGATGTTACAGATATGGCCAACCGTGGAATTGAGGTGTCACAATGAAGATCACGGCGATTGTGCCAGCGTATAATGAGGCATTGAATATCAGCGGTGTATTGTTTCCTCTCCAAGAAGCAAGGGCCCTAGGAGTACTGGATGATATTCTAGTTGTCTGTGACGGTTGTATCGATACTACAGCAGAGATTGCTAGAGGATATGGGGCAAACGTACTTGAATTAAACCCCAATCGTGGCAAAGGCGGTGCAATGCTTGCTGGAGCCAAAGCAACTGATGCTGACATTTTAGTTTTTATTGATGCCGATCTAATTGGTCTTACTCCAAAATATGTAGCCGAACTTGTGGAACCTGTAAAATCAGGGAAAGCACAGATGAGTATGGGCATCTTTGATGGCGGGCGAAAATCAACTGATGCTGCTCAGCAGGTAGCACCCTTTTTAACCGGCCAAAGAGCCATTTGTAAGAAACACTTTTTAGAGATTCCCGATATCGATGATAGTCGCTATGGCGTTGAAATAGCTATGACCAAATATAGCCGCAAGAACAGATGGCGTGTAGAGAGGGTTAGTTGGTCTAATATGAGCCAGGTTATGAAGGAAGAAAAGCTCGGTGTCTTAGAGGGACTCAAGGTTCGGGTTAAGATGTATTGGGATATAATTAAAGCCTCGGTTTAATATCAGAGAGGCTAATAATCAGTTTAGTTTTATGACCAGACTCTTTAGCTCCGGCAAAATCCGGGGCTTTTTTATGACACATAGAACGAGAATATGCAATCTGGGAGGGGGGGATAGATGGCAAATATGGCAAATTATGTAATTGTTCCAAATGAAAAAAAATGCCGTGAACTATTAAAAGATCTACCAGTGTGCATAGAGCGTGTCTATGTTGATGAAGAAAGATGCCGCTTAGAAGTTGAAGTTAGATCATCTACCCCTTTAGATAGATCAACAAGGGAAAAGATTACAGTAGGGATCTGCCTTTTAATTG
>DUTE01000337.1 GCA_012842235.1 Bacillota bacterium | reverse complement strand
TGGAGGCGAAAACGAAATTTTTTCATCTATATCACACTTCCGCAAATAATGCCTCTAAACTGTTTAAGGTTGTCTGCCAATCTACTTTTTCATAAACATCTTGAGTTAAAAATGCTCTCACAGGATCAATCTTATCTAAAGCATAATCAATATCTGGGTTAGAACCTGAAACATAAGCACCTATATTTATCAAGTCCTCAGCATCTTGATAGTTGGCTAGCACTTTTCTGATCTCATTGGCGTATAGTCTTTGCTTTTCGTCTGTTATATCAGGCATAGAACGACTGACACTAGATAGAACATCGATTGCTGGATAATGTGCTCTTGCTGCTAAATCCCGAGAAAGAGCTATATGACCATCTAAAATACCTCTAACAGTATCAGAGACAGGCTCATTGAGATCGTCTCCTTCAACTAATACTGTATAAAGCCCAGTGATTGAGCCTTTTTCTCCTGCCCCTGCTCTTTCTAATAACCTAGGCATCAGAGCAAAAACCGAAGGAGTATAACCACGAGTGGTAGGAGGCTCACCTATAGCTAAGCCTATTTCTCGTTGGGCCATAGCAAATCTTGTTATAGAATCCATCATTAGAAGCACATCTTTACCTTGGTCGCGAAAATATTCGGCTATGGTAGTTGCTACAAAAGCTGCTTTAAGCCGACACAAAGCCGATTGATCTGAAGTTGATACCACAACTACCGAACGTGCCAACCCTTCTTGCTGCAAATCCTTCTCCAAAAACTCTCTAACTTCGCGCCCTCTTTCACCGATAAGTCCAATTACATTCACATCGGCAGCAGTGTTTCTAGCAATCATACCCATAAGAGTTGATTTACCTACTCCACTGCCAGCAAAAATGCCTAAGCGTTGACCCTTACCACAAGTTAACAGTCCATCTACTGCCTTAATACCAAGGGGTAAGGGCTCACTTATTCTTTGTCTTCTTAGTGGATGAGGTGGTTGGTTTGTAATTGAATAGTAAGTATCTGTTTCAATGTCTCCTAAACCATCCATCGGTCTACCGAGACCGTCTACAACTCTTCCTAAGAGTTGAGGTGATACAGGAACCCTTATTGGCTCTCCGGTTGCTGAAACTTTTGCACCAGGAGCAACGCCTGTCATTTCACCAAGAGGCATAAGAAGAAGTTTGCTATCTCTAAAGCCGACTACCTCTGCTAGCATAAAACCATCATTATTTAGAGTTTCCACTACACAAATCTCGCCGACAGCTGCTTTAGGCCCTCTTGATTCCATCACCAAACCTGTAACTTTGTCTATCTCACCATAAAAATTAACTAAATTGAGCCTTTTTATCTCTCTAAACAGATACTGCCATCTATTCATTGGTTACACCTGCATTGGTAGAGGTTATCTTGGCGATCAAATTATCAATCTGTACAGAAAGTCTCGCATCGATTTTTCCTAAACCGCTTTGAATTAGACAACCACCTTTTTCAACTTCCTTTGAAACAATAAATCTAATATTCTTTACCTTTGGACAAAGAGAAACAATAGCTTCTCTGTTGTCTTCAAGTGTTTGATAATCATCCTGGTTTACTTCTATAACTAATTCTTCTGTTTCAGCTATAAGAGGCAGTGTTTCATTTAAAAGCCTCATTACTAGCTGATCATCTTTGTCAATTTTCAAGCGGGTTATTTTCTCTACAGAAAGAGCTAAAAGCTTAGCTATATCCGCCTCGGTTTCTTTAACCGCTCTTTCTTTGGCTAAAACTAACTCATTTACTGCTGATGCAAAAACTCTTACACTTTCTTCAAGTTTTTTTTCATATTCACTCTGTGCTTTGAGTAAACCCTCATTATAGGCTTTTTCGTATGCTTCCTCTTTGATTTTTTTTGCATCAGCTTCTGCAGCGTTAATTAAACGAGCAGCTTTGAGTTGTGCTTCTTGATAGGTCTCTTCACCTAACTTTTCCAAATCAACTAGCTCTTTTTCTTCTGCATCTTCATCTACATCTTCAGCTAATTGTTGAGTGTCTTCTTCAATTATCTCCTCTGGTTTCTGCCAGTCATCTTTTGTTGCGGCAGCTTCTTCAAAATATTCAAGGTTTACAGTCTCCCCAAGAGAGTGTTCTTTAAATTTAATGATATATTTAGACGATGATCTCATCTTCACCGCCCCTACTTACGACAATTTCTCCAGCATCTTCTAGCTTTCTAATCACAGCTACAATACGTTGCTGAGCCTCTTCTACATCTCTTAGGCGAACAGGGCCAAGATAATCTATCTCTTCTTTCAACATAGCTGCAGCTCTTTGTGACATGTTTTTATACACTCTATCCTGAACAGCTTCGTTACTACCTTTAAGTGATAAGGCCCAATCCTTAGATTCCACTTCACGAATGACTCTTTGGATAGCACGATCATCAAGTGTAATAATGTCCTCAAATACGAACATACGCTTTTTGATTGTATCTGCTAATTCAGGATCTGTTTGTTCTAAAGACTCCATAATAGTCTTTTCAGTTGAACGATCAACCCTATTTAGAATCTCAACTGTCGACTGAATCCCTCCAGCACTAGTAGAGTCTTGGCTTATAAAACTAGCTAGTCTCTTCTCTAGTACTGATTCAACTTCGTTTAATACCTCTGGATTAGTTCTGTCCATAGTAGCAAGTCGTCTTGCAACTTCGACCTGTTGTTCTGCAGGAAGTGCAGAAAGGATAATAGCTGCCTGTTCTGGTTGTAGATAAGCCATAATAAGAGATATTGTCTGGGGATGCTCTCCTTGAATAAAATTAAACAGCTGTGCTGGATCTGCTCTTCTTGCAAAATCAAACGGACGAACTTGCAAAGAGGCTGTAAGCCTACGAATAATCTCCTCAGCTTTTGCTGTTCCAAAAGCTTTTTCTAAAAGCTCGCGGGCGTATTCTATACCACCGGAAGAGATATACTCCTGAGCTAGAGCAATCTCTTTAAATTCGCTAAGAACAAAATCTCTTGTTTCTGGATCAACACGTCTCACATTAGCAATCTCTAAAGTTAGATCTTCAATTTCTTCTTCACGAAGATGCTTATATATGTTTGCGGAAAGCTCAGGTCCTAAAGTTACCATGAGGATGGCAGCCTTTTGCTTGCCTGACAATGAACCACGACTACTTTTAAACTGTTGCATTAAGCCAATCCCTCCTCATACTAATCCTCAGAAAGCCAAGATTGTAGAACCTTAGCAACTTCTTCGGGTTTTTGTCTTGCCATAATTTTAACTTCTCTTTCGAGGGTAGCTTTTTCATCTTCTTCATACATAGGCTTTTGTGCCATAACCTGTTCTTTTTCGGAAACTGCAGCCATCTCTAGAACTGCCATCTCTTCTTTTTTCTTCTTTGCCCGTCTTCTTAGATAAGCGACTAGAATAATAACCAAGGCGAGTATTGCTGCAGCTAAATAAGCCATTTGTGTCAGATCCTCTGTCTTTGTAATTACCTCTGGGGTATAAGAAGTATCACTAGCTACTGCAAACGGTAGACTTTCAACACTTAATTGATCGCCACGATCAAAATCCAGTCCTGCAGCAGCAGCAACAGCTTCCCTAACTTTAATAACTGTAGTCTCGTCTAAGTCTCCATTCAACCACACTGCCACCGAAAGCTTGGAAATATTTCCAGGTGCGCTAACATGATGTTCGAGTATTTTAGAGATCTCATAGTTAACTACTGATTCACTTCGTTCATAAGAAGAAGAATCCTCAGCATTGCTAGTTATCTGATAACCCGGGATATTACTTGTAACTCCCGGGACTCCTATTGGAGCCTGAGAGGTTGTCCCACTTTGAGTCTCTTTAGTTTGCTGTTCACTTCTGACAATACCTCTCGAACCTGTTACCGGTTCGTATCTTTCAGCTTTTGTCTCTTTGTAATCAAATCCCAATTCACTTGAAACTCGTACTATAGCCTTACCAAAGCCAAATATTTGTTCTAGCATGCTTTGTAGCCTAAGCTCTAATTCTCTTTCAACAGATCTTTTTAGTTCAAGTTGGTTGTTGGGTTGAGTTGTTTGACCTAAACTTTTAAACATGGCTGGATCAGAAAGAATGTTCCATGATGAATCCATTATTGTAACATTTTCTGGCATAAGTCCTGGTACTGCACCGGATAAAAAATTCGCTATACCCTTTATTTGGTATTCACCAATTTTGGCATAGGGTTGAAGTGTTAAAACTACAGAAGCAGTAGTCAATCCCTCTTCACTAATAAAAGGAGATGATTCAGGAATAACTACATGAACCCTAGCATCCTTTACCTCATCAAGAGAACGAATACTACGGACTAATTCTCCTTCTAAAGCTCGTTTAAATCTCTGCTTCTGTTCAAAGTCGGTAATTCCCCATTTACTCTGATCAAATATTTCATACCCCACCACACCGCCTGTTATCTTTCCAGAAGCTGCCAAGGAGATCCTTAGGCTATCTACCTGTTCAGCTGGGACTAAAATAGTCTTCCCATTATTTTCCAGTTTGTAAGGTATTTTGTCCTCATCAAGCTGAGAGATGATTCTGCCTGCATCAGCTGGATCTAAATCATAAAACAAAGGGGAAAACTGTTGTTTGTTCCCAGAAACTGCAAGCATAATCAAGATTATGAAGACTGAGGCGGAAAGAATGATGGCGAGCAATTTGATCTTTTTATCTAGTTTGCTCCAAAACTCCTTAATCTGTGAACCTAGCTGCGCCAATGAGTTCATTATAACTCTGCTCCTTTATTAGACCTGCATCCTCATAATCTCTTTATAACCTTCGATTAGCCTGTCTTTTATTGCTAAAGTAACATTCAAGGCTATGGAAGCCTTCTCTAAGGCGATTGTCACATCATGAAGTTCAATGTCTGGATCTTTAAGAGCCATTTTAACTCTCATTTCATCAGCATCAAACTGTGTTTGATTAACACTGCCTAGTGCTTCTTTTAAGTAGTTTCCAAAAGCATCGGTTACAGCTTTTTGGGGAGTGCTTGTTTTATTGACATTCTGAGTCAGGGCGCTCCCAATTTTATCGATAGCCATACCTTTCTACCCCCTTAAACTAGCGTCCTATCTCAAGTGCTTTCATTGCAGCACTTTTGGCAGCATTAACCACTGCAATATTGGCTTCATATGCTCGACTTGCAGTTATTAAATCAACCATTTCCTTAACTACATCCACATTTGGCATCTCAACATAGCCATCGACATTGGCATCTGGATGAGATGGATCATACTTCAACTTTAGAGGCGAGGGGTCTTTGGCTATCCCCACTACTTTAACCCCTTTAGCCGTAGGTTGCTTGCCAAGTTCGCGCTCTAAAATTGTCGCAAAAACTGGCATCTCTCTCCTGTAAGCTCCACCTTCTTCAGTCCTTGTGGAGTTGGCATTAACTATGTTATTGGAAATAATATCCATACGAAGTCTTTCAGCTGTTAAGCCAGAAGCACTAATTTCGAAAATCGAAAACATTCCCATTATTGCCTACCTCCTTGCACAATAGTCTGAATAAGCTTAAATTTGTTGTTTAAACTTTGTGCTACACCTGAGTAATATATATTGTTTTCTATTAATGCTGCAATCTCCTTTTCAATATCAACATTATTATAGTCTGTACGCATAATAGTCTTTGGCATCATATTCTTGCTTCCTACAGAAAAAACTGGTTTTCGGCTAACATGCATAGAATGAGTAATTACCAAATCTAATGTACTTGTATTTTTTAACCGTTTATTTAATTCTTCCTCAAAGTTCATCTCTTCTGCCACATAGTTAGGAGTGTTTACATTGGTAATGTTATTTGATATTTGCTTAAACCGTTTGCTGCTTACATCAAGAGCACTCTCAAGCAATCGCTCTTGATCTCCAAAAATGCGCATTTTTAAACACCTCTCATTTCTATAGATACTAATTGCATTTTTCTGAGAGAATGCTTGTCCTAATCAAGCACAAAGCTAGTGTTTGTAAGGAAAGATGTATTCATATACAGATTATACATGAATTTACAAGCTTTCTCATTGATTAATTAGGCTCATTTATAACTTAGTTAATTTTATCTTCATATATCCTATTCACCACAAACCTATAAGTTACTTTTTCTTTAGCGTAGTCCTTTAGTCCTGTTATTTAGACAAAAAAGAAAAACGCTGTCAAAAAACAGCGTTTTCCTCATTTTAGTTAAAGATTTAAGTTAGCGGCTTAGAAAGCGATTCCACTCTTCAGGAGAGGCCTCATCAAGAAATTGTTTGAATGCCTCTACCTCATCTTTCGCTATAGGCTCCTTAGGTAAGGTGCCTGCCGTTTCAATCTCCATAAGAACTAATTCATCTGCAAGTTTGTCGCTTATATAGATAGGAGCACCACTTTTTAAGGCTAAGGCTACAGCATCACTAGGGCGAGCATCGATCTCTAGCTTTTCTGAAGCACCCTCAGCACTCTCCTGAACGACAGTTATAATTGCATAATAAGTGTTATCCTTAACATCAGTAATAGAAACTTTTTCAACTTTACTTTCTAATTTTTCCATAATCTGTATCATTAAATCATGGGTCTGTGGTCTAATACTTTTATTGCCTTCTAACTCAGAAGCTATAGCTGTTGCTTCTGCCACACCGATTAATATCGGCAAGATCTTTTCGCCACTAGATAATAATAAAACCGTACTCATGGTTTTGGGGTCTATGCCCACTCCTCGAACTTTTACCTCTATCAAAATGCTCACCCCTTTCGGTCTAAAACTCATTATAACAGCACATCATTTATTAAACCATGGGATATACTATAAACTATGACAGAAGACTCCATAAAAATATTGTACAAAAAATCCCAATTAGCTGTGTTAAAATTATCACTAAAAATATATGGCGACTTTTTTTAAGCTGTATCGATGCCAAATAGGTCATCACTACATATACTACTGTTTCTGTACTAGCCATAAAAGTTGAAGCAATCAGTCCTGTTAGTGAATCTGCTCCTTGTTCTGAAAGAATCTTTGTCAATACTGCTAGTGAAGCTGAGCCAGAAAACGGCCTCATTATAATAAGTGGAATTAACTCCTCAGAAACACCTAATGGTTTTAAGATAAAACCTACCTTATCTATTATATACCACCAAAGTAGACTGTTTCTAACCATTGATAGGGCAATAAATATTCCCAAAATAGTAGGAAAAATTCGCCAAAGAGCTTTAATCCCTGCTTGAGCCCCTTGTAAGAAGTTTTCATATACATCGGTTTTATACCTTATACCCATAATAATACTTATTAGAACAATTAGTGCCGGTATATATTGGCTCACTACCTTTCACCCCAAATCCTATCGAGTAAAAGGGCAGCCACTGTACACACCGAAGATGAAACTAATGCTGGTAGCCAAATAATCGCTGGATTTTTTGAGCCTAGTGCAGCTCTTAGATTAATGACTGAAGAAGGAAAGACAGTAAGTCCACTGCTTAAAAGTATTAAGAAGGTTGCAATATTAGGTGTTAGATGATCACCTTTTTTTAATTCCTGCATAGCTTTTAAGCCCCATACAGTTGCTGTATTACCTAGACCTAAGAGATTTGCAGCAATACTAGCAAAAACAGCCTCTTCTTCATTCTTTTTTAGTGGTTTTCTAAAAATAGATTTAAATACGGGCCTAGCTATATTCTTAGTCAAGAAAGATAAACTTCCTGTTTTTTCTATAATTCCATATATGCCTGACCAAAAAGCCATAATACCAATAAGGGTCAGCGAATAATCTAGAGCATCTTTGCTACCTTCTAAAATAGCTTGAAGAAGCCTATCTGGCTTTTTTTCCCACAAGGCCGATAAAATTCCAACAATCATTAATATGCACCACAAAAAGCTCATTAATACCCCTCCTTGCCAAACTATATGGTAAGGAGTTTTCTAATATTAATAGCCAGCCAAAAGCCTGAAAAACTTTTTCAGGTATCTGACTGGCTGTTGTTTTTTTCCATGATTGGTTTTCCTTCCAGAAATAGTGCAATGACACCAATTCATAAAGACTTTATAATCAATAGTAGCCTGAGTTTGTCTTAGGCGAAAAATATCAAAGTTTGGAAGGAGGACCATCTTTGAGTTTTAAAAACAATAAAAGCCTGGGAAAATCTCTTTTATTTCTGGTGATATTCTCTGTTCTTTCATTAATAGTATCTGCAGGCACTTACACAGTAAAGTCAGGGGATACTCTCTGGAAAATCTCCACAAGACTAGGAACCGATGTAAACACACTCGCACGCTTAAATCCTGGCCTTGGCAACATGATCTACCCAGGTCAAGTCATTGTCACCCCTGAGACAACTACAAACCACACAACCTATACTGTAGAATGGGGTGATACCCTCTGGATAATCGCCAATAAGTCTCAAACTACAGTAAGTACTATCAAATCACTAAATCAACTTTATAGCGATAATATTTATCCTGGTCAGAAATTAAAACTTCCATCTCGATCAGCCAATCCTTACCAACCTTCTGTTGATCAAGATCTCTTAGCAAGACTTGTGCATTCAGAGGCAGAATCTGAACCATATGAAGGAAAAGTTGCAGTTGCTGCCGTTGTTATGAATCGCCTTAAGGATTCGCGCTTCCCTAACACCTTAGAGGGTGTTGTTTACCAAAAAAGCGCCTTTGAAGTTGTTAGCAATGGTCGTATCTACCAACCTGCAAGTCAAAGTGCTATACAAGCCGCACAGGCTGCTATATCTGGCTGGGATCCTAGCTATGGTAGCGTATTTTTCTACAACCCTGACAAGATCAACGGCTGGAACTGGATTTTAACTCGACCTGTAGTCCGTCGTATCGGCAATCATGTTTTTGCTCGTTAAACCTTAAGTATATATCCTAAAACAAGCACAACACCAGCAACTATAAAGCTAAGTAAGGCATATTTTTTGTTACGGCGCTTGATATAAAGAGCACCAGTAGCTATATTCATCAGAGCAACCAAATAAAAGATCCAATGCATAAATCCACCTCCATTTCTTGTATATGATAATTAATTATATATTATCAGAACAAGCCTGCCAGCAAAATCTGGCAGGCTTGTCTTTAGTATCTTCTAAGAAAATCAACTGCTTTTTTGATATCTGCGACAGGATCGTCACCGACTTCTCTTTCAATTGTAAAAAAGCCATCAAAACCAATAGAGCGCATTTCAGCTATATAAGCATCCCAATTGACATCACCATCGCCAAGAGCTACCTCACGGCCACGGCCATCTCTTCTTATACCATCTTTTGCATGGGTATGAACTATATAAGGTGCTAAAATCTTAACTCCACCAAGATAATCGAAGCCTCTCATAACTAAATTGGCTGGATCATAGTTTACAGCAATACCTTTGCTATCAACAGCATCAAGAAATTCCTTCATAAGATCGGGGCTTTCTGGCCCTGTTTCACTAGCAAGAAATGCTCCGCGGTTTTCTGCATATTTAGCTACTTCCTTGACTGCTTCAAACATCATTTTACCTTCTTTAGTCTCTTTCCAATCTTCAGGAATAGTACCAATATGCGTTGTCACAATTGGGCTTTCAAGTTCCATTGCTAGATCAACGATACGTTTGGTCTTGGCAATACGTTCTTCTAAGCCTTCTTCGTGAACAAAACCACCAATATCTCCGCAAACCGCTGAGATCTCTAATTTGTTTTTTTCCAAATGGTGCAAAAGATCTTTCTTTCCTGTTTCTGTCAAGTTATCTGGGTCAAGTTCACCACTTGCCACCCAAAGTTGTACACCATCGGCACCCACTTCTCTAGCTTTTGCAAGTGCTTCTTTGAGAGGTAATCTGAATGATGGCTGTATAACGCCAATTTTCAATGCCATTTTACCATTGCCATCTCCTTATATAATAATATAGTGCTATCAAAAAGATATTTGGTGCATAAACTCAAATATCCTCTCAGCCGCAACGAGAAAATCCACAAGCGATACAGGTCATACAACCATCTTCATGTTTCATGTGTCCCCCACACTCAGGGCAAGCACCCATCAAACTTTCTTCTGAAAAGGAATGATCTATAATTGGTGGTTCTGCTAGATTAGCTGATACCTTCTCGCTTGCATTACCATTTCCGTTATTACGCCATTTAACATAATTTTCAATTGCTAAGCCTATGGCATCAGGACATGAAAGTACAACTCCACCTTCAACCCACGCCGGTGAAGGGCAACGAATTCCCCGTAAGTGTTTTAAAATAGCCTCTGTAGAAACTCCTGCTCTCATTGCTAAGGAAATTAACCTACTTATGGCATCCATCTGTGAAGATGCACAACCACCTGACTTACCTAGGCGGGCAAAGAGTTCGCAAAGTCCATTTTCATCCTCATTTATGGTTACATATAGGCTTCCACAACCTGTTTTTATCTTTTCTGTACGACCATAGGTAACACTTGGCCTTTCTCTCGGACTAATGATATCTTTGTCCTCATTTGAAGACGAGCTAGTCTTTCCTGTGCTCAACACCTGCATCTGTCTTGAACCATCCCTATAAACTGTTACCCCTTTACAGCCAAGTTGATAAGCTAATTGAAATACTTCGGCAATATCATTTTTAGATGCTTCATTAGGGAAGTTTACAGTTTTACTGACAGCATTGTCAACACTTTGCTGGAAAGCTGCTTGCATACGAATATGCCATTCAGGAGTTATATCATGTGCTGTAACAAAAATCCTACGCCATTTTTCAGGTATCTCTTCAATGTGTTGTATTGAACCTTCTAAAGCAATTCTTTCCATTAGTTCGTCACTATAAAAGCCTTCTCTTTGTGCAACCTCTTTAAATATAGGATGCACCTCAATTAGTCTTTGGTCATCTAATATAGTACGGACAAAAGACAGTGCAAAAAGAGGCTCTATACCACTTGAGCAATTGGCAATAATGCTAATAGAGCCAGTAGGAGCAATCGTAGTTGTTGTAGCATTACGTAGTGTTTTATATTCATCTTTGTAAATACTTTTTTCGAAGTTAGGAAAACTGCCTCTTTCAAGGGCAAGGGCTTGAGATTTTTCTTTTGAACGCTTGTCAATAAACGACATAACCTCTGTC
>DUTE01000336.1 GCA_012842235.1 Bacillota bacterium | reverse complement strand
GTATGGTTGTATTGAAGTCGATTGTTGTACTATATTCCTACCAGAGCATCCAGAAACAAAACCACGGCTTAAGGAAACAGAGCTAGCTGAACAAGCTCTTGATGTAGAAAAACTTGTCCAAGAAGCTTTAGCTACACATGAGATATTAGATCTTTAATAAATTAAGTTTTTTTATTAGGTAAGGTTGAATGTTTCTATATTGGGGGGAAGCAGTGTGAATAATACCTTAAGAGGTATTGGGCTTATGTCAGGAACAAGTGCAGATGGTATTGATGCTGCACTCGTAGAGATTTCATCTAATGATAGTTTCTCTATAAAGATGTTAGAATTCGAACGTTTTGATTTCGAGCCAAGCTTTAAGACAAAAATTCTTGCTTCCTTTAATGAATACAGAGCAGATAAACTTTGTGAACTAAACTTTGAGATAGGCGAAAAACTAGCATTAGCCGTAAAAAAGATTAAAGAAAAGACAGATTTCCCTATCGATTTTGTTGCTTCTCATGGTCAAACAATCTACCATATTCCACCAGGTACTCAAAAAGTTCCCTCGACTCTACAACTTGGTGAGCCGTGTGTAATTGCAGAAAGAACAGGGCTAACGGTTGTTGCTGATTTTCGCACAAGGGATATGGCCGCAGGGGGTCAAGGTGCACCTCTTGTGGCACTAGCTGATTATCTTCTTTTTAATCATTTAAACGGAGCAATAGTACAAAATATTGGTGGTATTGCTAACCTTACTTTTGTTCCTAGTGACAAAGATAAGAGCAAAGTTCTAGCATTTGATACAGGCCCTGGGAATATGATTGTTGATGAGATTATGCGTACACTAACACACGGTAAAGAAGAGTACGACCAAGACGGAAAAATTGCCCAAAAAGGCAAGATCCATCAAAAAATGCTTAAGGAGCTTCTTAATCATCCTTATTTTTCTCTGATTCCACCAAAAACCACTGGCAGAGAGCTTTTTGGGAAACAATACACCCAAGAATTTATTAAAAGGGGTAGGGACTTAAATCTTAGCGATGAAGATCTTGTTGCAACTGCTACAGCTTTTACTGTAGAGAGTATTGCTCAAGCTTACGAAAGCTTTGTGTTTAAGAATAACCAAGTATCCCATGTGATAATAGGTGGTGGAGGTAGTTATAACCAGACAATGTTAACTTGGTTGAAAGAGAGACTTCCCAAACTTAAGGTTGTAACACATGAGGAATTTGGTATATCAAGCGATGCTAAAGAGGCTGTTGCTTTTGCCATTTTAGGCTATCGGACTTTGTTTAACCAAAGTGGTAATGTAGCTTCTGCTACAGGGGCAAAAAATAATGTTGTTTTAGGTAAAATTATCCCTGGTAGTAATTTTAAAGAATTAATAACAAAGATTTACAGATGAAATAAGTAAAAAGCTTTTCGGTAAACCCGAAAAGCTTTTTTTATATCTAAATTTAATTGTTCTTAAGGTAATTGTCTATTCCCTGAGCAATAGCTTTTGCTGCTAAGAGGTGAAAATCGGCATCTAAAAGAAGTTTTCTTTCTCTTGGATTTGTGTGAAAGAGTATCTCTGTTAAACATGCAGGGGCAATACTATTGTGTAGTACATAAAGCTTATACCAGTGGGTCATTATGCCTCTGTCAGAGTGATTGGGGTAGATAGAAGATATTGCTTGGCATAGACTTTTATGCACATATTCTGCTAAGGCTCTACCTTTTTCTGTGGCATAAAATGTAGTTGTACCACCAACTTGGGGGTCGATTGGTTCGCCTGTAGCATCAGAGTGAAGAGCCACTAGCACATCTGGTTCTACAGCATTTGCCCGTTTCATTTCTGTTCGTAAATCAGAGGGTTCATCCCTTTTATCCCTAGTAATATAGACAGTATGCCCCATCTCTTCAAGTACCTCTTTAGTTTTTACAGCAATATCAAAAAGGTTTAGCCCTTCATTGTAGACGACTTTGTCGTTTTCTACAATAACATTACCATACTGGCAAGATGGGTTAAGTACAACAACGGCCATCTAAATCACCCCCAAATAGTTTTTCTAAGCCAAAAGATCATTAACTGTCTCATGTGTAAGTCTTCTAAAAGGGTTTCATTAAACCAGTCAAAACCGGAATACAGTCCCCAACTAAATGAACATAGACCGTAATTTAACTGTTCAATATGGACTTTACTATAACCATCAGAACCAAGATAGCTCAAAAGAGGTTTGCCATCTGAGGAAAAAATAGAAACATTACTTCGAGGAAATTCAACAACTTTAGGGATTGTCTTGGGGGAATTTTCATCAAGTATTTGCAGATAAGCGATTACTAATCGAGAATCATGTTCACCTAAAAACGTAATATCAGGGATGTTTTTTGTCCCTAAAGCTATTACTTTACCACCTTGACTTATATAGTTTTTCATCTTTGTTAATTCACTTTCAGTTAGTGTCTCTTTGTTAGTGATCAGTGCTTTGGCATTATTATCATCACTAACTCCTGTAAAACCAGCTTGTCTAAGTAGAGATTCTGCAACTATAACATCGGTTTTACTATTAAGCCAAAGCATTACAGTGGATTTAGGGGAAAACGGATCAGTAGCAGCATTTATTGGCCAGGAGAAGGAAAATAAGACTGCAAAAATCACTATTAAAAATCGTTTCATCTGATTTGCTCCTTTACAATAGAGATTGATTAAACATACACTATCTTACTCCCAGCTTAATGAGGCAAGCAAAATGAGCTCTTCAAGTAACGATTTTGCTTTTAGATTAGAGTGATTAGTGCGGTCATATAAAAAGATATTGTAAAGAGTATTTACTTCATGATAAAAACTACTGCCCCAGATGTTTTTTTCATAAAGGTAGCTAGGTATTAAAGAATAAACAGTGTTAGGTAAAAGAACACTCAGTTGTTCACTTACTTCTCTTAGGCGCTCATCGATAGATTCTTTGCTAACTAGGCCATATCGTCCGGCACTATAGAGCCAGCTTTCAAGTAACTCTAAATCGTTGAGGAGAAAAGCAAAATCTTGGTTATTGACCGAATTAGATTCATCATTTGGGGTTTTAGTCGCTTGTAGAAGATTTTTTGTTGATTTTAATAACCCT
>DUTE01000335.1 GCA_012842235.1 Bacillota bacterium | reverse complement strand
TTGTTTTAACATTTACAATCTACGGAAGTTTGTATCATATTTCATTTAACTCTGATACTTTGTTATATGAACTCTGATTACTTGGAAGTTCCGACATTCTCGCAAAAATACGATCGAGCAAAAAAAGGCGACAATCTTTATGAACCTCAATATCTTTTTTTGACAAAAACTCCACTAAAGAATCTGCTAAGATGTTTACTTTCTTAATAAAATTACTATAACTTAGCTGGGAGACTTGTGAACTATCCCCATCAAAGAAAAACTGAGCCACACCCCATTCTGATCTTTTATTACGCATAGGAAATTTCTGAGGGTAGCATTTGTGTAAGATCTCCGTAGCTGCTGCAACCCCAATTACTTTTGGTACAAGCCCTTTGGCAACAATTTCATCAGGATTCATATCATATTTAGCTGATTCTACCATATCCATTAAACAATCTATTATAAGATCTCCCGATGTCCTTTTTAGATTAGGCCACACCTCAGTCTGCCTTCCGTCTCTTATAGCCCAGACAGAAGTCATAAGAAATTCCTGCTTGAATCGCTCCCCATTCCACTCACCTGAATAGTAGATCAGATTTTCATTAAGTACATGACGATAAAACTCTACGCTAGCGTGTAGTTCTCTACACATACTATCAATTATTTGCTGGTTAATTTCTGGTAACACTTCGAGAGCCACTTGCTCCATTTTTTTGTTTACGTCTAGATGAAGCTTTTCGTCCATCTATGTTACGCTCCCCTTCCTGCTTATTGGCTCATGAATATTAGAAAGCTCTCTCTACTCTACTTAACTCTTCTCTACTTAATAACAAACTATTCTGATATCTTCCCCTTAAAAATATATCCCCTTAATTTTGGGGGCTTAAAATACATAACAACCTAGCACTTTCATTTTACTAAACTTCTTTCGAGAATATCCGCTAAAACAAATGCACTTATTTCACCAACTGTGTTATCAACATTTCTGCTTTTTAATGCTTTTTCTACATATAGAGCTATTTCCCTTGTAGTTAGATCAAGCTTAATTGAATAAAATCTTTGAAAAACTGCACGAAATTGGCTTAAGTCTTTGAAACCTAATATTTCCAAAACCATTGCCGTTTTTTGGGGACTAAATTTTTGCATATACTCAAGATAAAAACCAAGAAGTAAACCGTTTGCTTTACCATGAGTCAGATTATGATAATAGGTCAAAGAATAACCAAGAGCATGCACAAGTGTAGTCCCTGTTTTTGCAATTGTCAAGCCTCCAAAAAGAGATGCTGCTAAAAGTGAATCTCTTTGTTTTGTACTAATCTCACCACTAATTAGACCACTCAAACCCTCGCTCCAAAGCTTTAGACCCTTTATAGCCAGGTGGTCACTCATATTATTAGCCTTTTTAGCAAATAAACCTTCGATCAGATGGGATAGAGCATCAACTGCTGTATCTAAAGCAAGGGAATATGGCATCGATTCAGTATAGCGTGGATCTAAAAAAGCTATGTTGGGATAGATTAGATCACTAGCAACAGATCTCTTTGTTTCTTGCTCATAGTCGGTTAAAACAGCATAAGGTGTAACTTCACTACCTGTACCTGCGGTAGTAACTACAGCAACTAATGCTAGTGGTTCTATTGATATGTTTTGCCAAATTATTCCTTTGCTAATGCCATTTGTCAGTAAAAAAGAAATAACTTTTGCTGCATCTATGACTGAACCTCCTCCGATAGCAATGAGAAAATCTGGTGAGTAGCTTTTTATCTCCTGAGAAAGGTCTAAAATATTTTCGCTTGGAGGATCACTAACTACTCCTGAAAAAACCTGGAACTCTTGTCCATTTTCTCCTAGTGCAGCCACAACATCGGCAAGAGCCCCACTTTTTGCAGCACCTGACGATCCAGTTACTATAGCAGCTTTTTTGCCTAAATCTTGTATTAAACCATAATTCTTACTAATTGAATTTCTTCCCCAAACAATCTTTGTGGGCATATAGTATGAATAATCTAGCATGCTACCATGTCCTTTCTTGATAATTTCTCATTAAACTTCTTCTGTGTAAATTCCTTCCTTTAGCAATAGCAATAATCTACCTTTATTATGATTATACTCTGTAAACCTTCTTTAGCAAAACCACGCAAAAAGCTAGTAAAAGAAAAGCAGAGTTTCAGGGTTTTCATTTAACTAGATAAAAATTCTTCTTTCCAAGTGGTTATACCTTAATTTTTCCTGTCTTAGAGACGTTTATAAAGGGAGAAAGTATATTGTTGAACAATATACTTTCTCCCTTAAACTCTGCAAAAGGCTAAAAAACTAGTTATTTGCTGCCTCTAGTAGTGCGTAGTATTCTCTTTTAGCGTTAATTAAATCTTCATGGGTGGCAGATTCTAATAATCTAGCCATTGCCAAGAACAATAATCTGATCAGCCTCAGATATTGTTGAAAGACCGTGAGCTACACCAAAACTAGTCCTTCCTTCTAAAAGAACTTGAAGAGCTTTTTGTATACGGTTTTCCGTAATAGTCTCTACACGTGCAGTCGCTTCATCAAGAATTAATATTTTGGGATCAGCTAACAGAGCCCGAGCAAAAGAAACTAATTGTCGCTCTCCAAATGAAAGATTGTGTCCTCTTTTCTGAATCTGTCGCAGAAAGCCTTCCTCGTTTTAAATTATCTCTTAACGATCCTAA
>DUTE01000334.1 GCA_012842235.1 Bacillota bacterium | reverse complement strand
GGATTTGAACCAGCGACCTCTTCCACCCCAAGGAAGCGCGCTAGCCAAGCTGCGCCACAGCCCGACAAACTCAACTGTCAATGTGAAACAACAAAACAAATCTAGACTAGTAAACTTCAA
Source organism: Bacillota bacterium (assembly GCA_012842235.1). Taxonomy (GTDB): domain Bacteria; phylum Bacillota; class DTU065; order DTU065; family DTU065; genus DUTE01. Next base: position 3,662 of record DUTE01000334.1, on the reverse strand, counting down.
AAACATTGAATGTAAATCTAAAAGACGCAAAATGTTTTGTAGCCTCACGCTGTACAGATATATTTTAGCATAAAGCTTAGCAAAATCAAGTTCAAATAACGCAGATTTAATACTATTAGGAGGTTTAGTCTCCTAAACGCGTGGCAGTTTTGCCAATTTTCACAGGTAATACTTGGTTTGGCAATTGCCACTTTTCTGATAGTTCCTGTGCTGTTACTAGAGCATGATGATTAGCAAAATACAAAAGTGTTGGCCCTGAACCAGAAATAACAAGTTTGCCACCAAAATCCTCTGCCTGTCTCCTAAGTTCAAAAAAGCCAGGGATTAGTTTACCTCTATATGGTTCATGAAGCTCATCCTCTAAAGAAGAGAGAAACAGATCACTATCTTCTCTCTCTAAAGCAAGGATAAGTTGTGCAAGACTTGCACTATTTTTTACCGCACTGCCGTGATTTATTTTTGAGGGAAGTGCTTCACGGGCTTTTTTTGTCTCTAAACGAAAATCTGGTATTAGCACACAAGCTTCAACTGTTGGTGAGGGTAAATTGATAAATGAGTCTTTTAGACAGACAACTACTCCGCCAAGAAGTGCGGGAGCTACATTATCAGGATGGCCCTCGATAGCTATAGCCTTATTTAACAATTCTTCTTTAGTTAATGGACGACCACACATCTCATTGGCTAAAAAAAGTGCACCAACAATCGCTGCTGAAGAAGATCCTAAACCTCGAGCAAAAGGGATACGATTTTTGGTCTGTAGAGAAAAAGGCTGAACGATACCTTGCTCCTTAAAAAAATCTAACATAATTTGCGCAATTAGATGTTCTGAAAAAGGGTTCTTATCACTGTAACCTTCTTCAACTAAACTATAGTCATCAGCAAACTCTGCGACGATTTCATTTTCTATATCTAACGTAGCACCTAACAGATCAAATCCTGGGCCTAAATTAGCAGTTGTTGCAGGTACTATAACTTTCATAAAATAACCTCTTCTATAGCTTCTAAACTATTTTCTACATGAAAGATCTCAGGTGCTTGTTTAATAGCATTGTCTGGGTCTTTTAAACCATGGCCTGTAAGAATCATCACAACTTTGCTATTAGGTTCTATATCTTTAGCATATTTCAAAAATCCTGCTACAGATGCTGCAGATGCTGGTTCACAGAAGATACCTACATTTTTAGCTATGATCCTATAGGCCTCAAGTATCTCCTCATCGGTTACTTTTTCTATGCGTCCCTGAGAACTATCTCTAGCATTTACAGCCTTTTGCCAACTTGCAGGATTACCAATTCTTATTGCAGTAGCAACTGTCTCTGGTTCTTCAAAGACCCTATCTTCCACAATAGGAGCTGCACCTGCTGCTTGAAAGCCCCACATTTTTGGTAGTTTTGTGGAGAGTTTTTCTTTATAATATTCGTTAAAACCCATCCAGTAAGCACTAATATTACCAGCGTTACCCACAGGAATTAGTAGGTAATCAGGAGCCTCGCCTAAATCATCGACAATCTCAAAAGCACCTGTTTTTTGTCCTTGTAACCTATAGGGATTGATTGAGTTTACTAAGGCGATAGGGTGTTTGTCGCATAACTCTCTTACATAGGTTAAACAGTCATCAAAGTTACCATCAACAGCCACTACCTTAGCACCATAGATCATAGATTGAGCAAGTTTGCCAAGAGCGATGTTGCCATCAGGGATTAATACTACTGATTTCATCCCTGCCCTAGCTGCATAAGCAGCAGCAGATGCTGCAGTGTTTCCTGTTGATGCGCACATTACAACTTTCATACCGTCTTCTTTGGCTTTAGTAACAGCCATTGTCATGCCACGATCCTTAAACGAACCAGTAGGATTTAGGCCTTCATATTTAACATAAACTTCACCTTTGAAACCTTTTAGCTTTGCTATCTCAGGCACAGGTATTAAAGGTGTATTTCCTTCATGCAAACTAACAATCTCTGTATTGTCGGCAACAGGTAAAAATCGACGATAACGATCAATTAAGCCTCGATACATCTTACTCACCTTTCTCTACACGAATTACATTAGCAACTTCTTTGACGCAAGCTAATTCACTGATATTTTTAATACTTTTTGCTAGATCACCCTGTTTAACCTCATGGGTAACAAAGACTAAAGGAACTTGATCATGGGCTCTTCCTTCTTGAATAACTGAAGCGACACTTACACCATTTTGGCCAAGAATATAAGCTATATCTCCAAGTACACCTGGTCTATCTTCAACCATAAGCCGGACATAGAAACTACCTTTAGTCTCTGCAATAGGGACTGCCCTGCCTTTGGCAAACTTCCGTGAAAGAGTTGTGCCTATTCCATTGAGAATTCTGCCTGCAGAAACAATATCTCCAACAACAGCACTAGCAGTTGGATATCTCCCGGCACCTCTTCCATAAAACATTAATTCGCCTACCTCTTGGCTATTGACAAAAACAGCATTAAATGCATCATTTACAGATGCTAACGGATGATTTAGAGGTATCAGTGTAGGATGAACCCTCGCTTCAATACCTGAGGGCGTTTTTTTACCTATAGCCAAAAGCTTAATACCATAGCCAAAGTCTCTAGCAAAGCGGATATCCATTGTATCTATTGTCCTAATACCCTCACAGTAAATATCACTAAGAGGGATATGTGTGTCAAAGGCTAGAGAGACTAAGACAGTAAGTTTATGGGCAGCATCTAGACCATCTACATCAGCACTAGGATCAGCTTCAGCATAACCAAGTTCTTGTGCTTCTTTCAATACCTCCGTAAAAGATCTAGCTTCGTTACTCATCTTTGTTAAGATATAATTTGTTGTACCATTAATAATTCCCATAACACTATTAATATTATTGCCTACAAGGGATTCTGTTAGAGGCTGAATTAAAGGTATTCCACCGGCGACACTTGCTTCGTAATAAAGTGGTACATTGTTTTCTCTTGCTAACTGAAACAGTTCAGGTGCGTAGTTGGCTAATACTGCCTTATTGGCTGTAACAACAGCTTTTTTCGCTTTTAATGCTTTAACAATGTATTCTTTTGCAGGATGGAGACCACCCATTAACTCAACAACAATACCGATCTCTTCGTCTTGTAGTATCTCTTCTATATTCTTAGCATAAACTTCTGGCAAAAGCTCAATCTCTCTTTTTTTGTGAGGATCTCTTACTAAGACCTTTTTTAATTCCAAATCCACGCCACTGCGGTTAAAGATCATAGCTCTGTTTTGCGAGAGAATTTCAGCTACACCGGTTCCTACAGTTCCAAGTCCTAAAATTGCTACACCAATCTTACCTTCTCTCATATTATCGGCAGTTCTCAGAGAGTAGCTGATAGCTGCCAGCACCACCTTTCCTGTATCCTTACAATATAACGCAGTTTTTCCTATTCTACCACATTTTCAAAGCAATAGTAAGCGAAATCCGCAATTAAAAAATACGCTAGCTTTTTTACTAAAACCCACAGCTTCTCTATGGTTATTTGTGAAATCAAATTAAACAATTACCTTTTCCAATGAAGCTTACTGCGGATTACACTGTCTTATTTCTTAAAAGCGACAATAATTCAAATTACGAACTCATACTTTACCTTTCTACCAAGCAATACACCTATCTATATAAAAAAGCTACCAATTAGGTTTAAATTGAAGGCTAAAG
>DUTE01000333.1 GCA_012842235.1 Bacillota bacterium | reverse complement strand
AATCTATGTCCTTAGTGCCTTTACCCATGATGGTGTTTTAGGGGTTTTAGATTCAGCAATGGGAGGTTTTGTCTCCTTAGCAAAACTAATTCTTATTTTGGTAATAATCCTTAATCTTGTGGTCCTAGGGCCTTTTCAACTCTTTAAGGAACCAGTATTACAATCCCAGTGGGCTCAGTATATACTTAGTCTTACCCCAGGCCTTTACGACTTTATGATGGAAAACTTCCCGTCGACATGGGGTGAGCAGCTAAAACCTTATAGAGATCAATATGTACAACCAGATAAAGAACCTGCTAGGAGGATATAATATTGTTTGCACAAAACATTCATATAGCAAATGAGCTAGAAGAGCTTGCATTACTTTTAGAAATTGATGGGGCAAACTTTTTTAAGGTTAGGGCATATAAAGATGCTGCAAGAATTATACGTTCCTTTGAGTCCCCCATAAGTTCTGTAGTTCAACTAGAGAATATTAGAGGCATAGGTACAGGTATCAAAGGTGTAGTAGATAGTATTCTTAACAAACAAGAGCCAGAGGAATTAGCGTTGCTTAGACAAAAGATTCCCCAGGGTATTCTTGAGATAGCAAGATTACCTGGTTTTGGTCCCAAAAGCCTAAAGACTCTTTGGGAAAATAACATAACCGACTTAGAGACGCTTGAGAAACTAGCGAGAGATCGAAAAATGCGAGAACTTCCTGGTTTTGGTCCCAAAACAGAGTTGAAGTTTCTTGCCGATTTAGAACTTTTTAAAGGCCACAAAGATCTCTATCTAGGGGGAGAAGCTGAAAGAGTAGCTAACTCAATCAAAGAAAAACTATTGGAGTTTAATGATGTTGGCAGAGTAGAGATTACCGGGGAGCTTCGGCGCTTTGAGCCTCTTGTATCTCAAATAGAACTTGTTGTTGAAAGAAAAAACGACTTCGATGAAAAAAAACTTTTTGAATCACTTGGTATAACAGAGAAAGCAAAAAAACACTATCTGCCTTCTGGTCATCTTATAAAACTTCATTTTACTGATTCTAAGAATTTTGCTACTGTACTTTTTCAGACAACAGGGCCAAAAGAGTTTGTGGAGATATTTGACAAACTAGATTCTCAAAAGGAGGAAAAGGAGCATTTTGCTCTACATAATTTTCAGTATATACCACCTGAAATAAGACATCATGAAAAAGCCAAGCAGTATTTAAAAGAACCATTCCCTGAGTTAGTTGAACTTAGCGATATCTTTGGTGATTTGCATATGCATTCTCTTTATTCGGATGGGGTAGTATCCATCGAAGAGATGGCTTTAGCTGCAGAAAGGTTAGGTTATGAGTATATTGCTATAACAGATCATTCTCAGTCACTGACGATAGCCAATGGATTAACACCTGAGAGATTAAAAGAGCAAATAAGGGAGATCGAAGAGTTAAACAATAAGCTTAATATTCAGATATACACAGGGACAGAGGTTGATATTTTAAAAGATGGTACTCTTGATTTTCCTTCTGAGCTTCTTTCAAAATTAGATTGGGTCATTGCTTCAATACACTCTAATTTTCACCTTACAAAGACTGAGATGACAGATAGAATCATTAAGACAATGGAAAACCCCCATGTCAAAGCAATCGGTCACCTTTCTGGGAGAATTCTTGGTAGAAGAAGAGGTTATGAGCTTGACTGGGATCTTGTTTTAGAGACTGCCAAAAGAACTAATACAGCCCTAGAGCTTAATGCAACACCAGATAGACTAGATGTAACAGAAGAACTATTATCAGCTGTTTTGTCTAAAGGGGTTAAGATTGTCATTAACACCGATGCCCATTCGCCGGAAGGGTTAAATAACATGATCTGGGGTGTTATGACAGCAAGACGGGCTCTTGTTACAAAAGATGCAGTAATAAACGCAATGCCACTTGAAGGATTTAAAGATTGGCTAGGAAAGTAAAAAAACAATTGTTTTAAGGGAAGGATACCCCTTCCCTTTTTTTATTTATAGTCCTATACTGTAAATGAAAACTATTTTCATTTAAGTCAAGAAAGATATCATAACTAGAAGGGTTTGATCTGTTTTGGAAGCCAAAACATTGCTTGAGGTCAAAAATGTTACAGCAGGGTATCCTGGACATGTAGCTTTAAAAGATGTTAATTTTTCCGTAGCCTTTAGAGAAGCTGTAGCAGTGGTTGGGCCAAATGGCGGGGGCAAAAGTACTTTACTCAAGGTTATTATGGGTCTTTTAGAGCCTAAAGAAGGAACAGTTCTATTCTGTAATGAATCACTTATGAAAAACAGAGAAATGAGAACAAAAATAGCGTATTTACCGCAACAGAGTGCTATAAATCCGCATTTCCCAGCACTTATTGAAGATATAGTTAGACTTGGTCTTTATGGTGAGCTTGGTTTGCTAAAGAGTGTGACTAAAGAACACGAACAAAGAATAATTGAAGCTTTAGAAAAAGTAGATATGGCTAGTATGATCGGAGAACCTTTTGAGCATCTTTCAGGAGGCCAAAAACAGAGGGTATTAATTGCTCGCGCTCTAATAAGCAATCCAGTTCTTTTGTTGTTAGATGAACCAACTACAGGACTTGACCTAAAATCACAAGAGAGTATTTTACAGACTGTAAAAGACCTTTCAGAAAAGGAGAAACTTACTGTTATTGCTGTAACACATGATCAAGTATTTTTAAAAAACTGGGCCGAAAGGGTAATAAGAATTGAACAGAGGCTTACCTTTGACGGATCGTCTAGTGAGTATTTTCAAAGGAGTGAAGATTAATGGTTCAATTTTTTCAATATGCTTTTTTGTGGCGCTCCTTAGCAGCTGCAGTTATTATTGGTAGTCTTTGCTCTTTTTTAGGTGTTTTTGTAGTGTTAAAAGGACTTTCTTTTTCAGGAGCAGGAATTGCTCACGGTGCTTTTGCTGGAGTGGCGTTAGCTTTTTTACTTGGAGTTGAACCATTTTTAATGGGTTTGTTGTTTTCTTTAATAATGGTTTGGTTAATTGGGCTTTCGTCGAAAAAAGGCAATCTTAATCTAGATGCTTCAACCGGTATTTTTTTTGCAGTTACTATGGCCTTAGCAATACTTTTTATTGGTATGATGAGACAATACAACACAGAACTGTTTGGCTTTTTATTTGGGAATATTCTCGCTGTAACTGAGAAGGATCTTTTGTTTATGACTCTTATTGGCTTTGTAGTTACCTTGGCACTAATAATTGGTTATCGTGCCTTTTATTACTGGGCATTTGATGAAACAATGGCAGAAGCATCTGGTATACAAGTGGAAAAAGTCTTTTTTCTTTTTTTAAGTCTTTTAGCTTTATCAATAGTAGCTTCTTTGAAGGTCGTTGGCGAACTTTTAGTTACAGCTTTTATGGTTATTCCTGCATCAAGTGCTTATCAACTAACCTATTCATTAAAGAATATGATTATTATTAGTGTAATTTTAGGGGCTATAGGATCAGTTATAGGTTTAGTCGTTTCTTTTATTTGGGATATACCATCTGGTGCAAGTATTGTTTTAGTCTTAGGTCTTGAGTTTTTGCTATGTACACTGTTTTCACCAAAAAAACGCCATAAAGGTGTAGGTGGAGGTGATGTGGGTGGAAGATAAAGTCCTTCTTAAACAGGCCGGGTATAAACTGACAACGCCTCGGAAAACAGTTCTAGAGTTTATCAAACAAGGTGAGCATTATAGTGCTAAAGATATTTACGAGGGTCTTAATGGCTCTCTTGGTTTGACAACTGTTTATAGAACCCTAGAATTATTTGTTGAGTTGAGTCTTGTTCGGGCTTTAGTTCTTTTAGATGGAACCGTTCTTTATGAATATGTGGCAAACAAAAACCATCACCATCATTTAGTCTGTACCCTTTGTGGTGAGATTTGCGAGCTAGATGGTTGTGCTGTTTTGAGTTTAGAAAGAGAAATTGCTAAAGAGACTTCTTATCAGATAACTAACCATGCACTCGAACTCTATGGAATCTGTCCTCAATGCCAAAAATTTTAATGGGTTAAGAATAAAAAAAACTGCTTTAGCACAGGTGTTGTACTAAAGCAGGATACCTTCAAATGTCATGGTGGAGGTGAGCGGGATCGAACCGCCGACTTCTAACTTGCGAAGCTAGTGCTCTCCCAACTGAGCTACACCCCCATAAAATCGATTATAACATTTAAGTCACCTATCTAGCTATCTT
>DUTE01000332.1 GCA_012842235.1 Bacillota bacterium | reverse complement strand
GGGAGAATTATTGTCCCTATCTTGAGGCCCTGAGCCAGAAAGCAGAAGGATCACAGGAAAACTCTCTTTATTATCTGGGAGATTCAGTTCGCCCGCAAGTAAATCATTACCTCTTTTTAAGGTGATCGCTTCAGTTTTTACTTGATCAGTTTGCTTATCTCTAAAAACACTAAGCCAGTCTTCGTGGATGTAATCTATATTTTGCAAAGGAATAGAGAGTCTAATGAACTTATTTTCAAAAAAGTAGCCAATCACACCGAGCTGGCCTATGTTTATCTGCCTTATTTGTGTACCAAATGGTCCATTAACCCATTTGCTATAGTTAACCTTAAGTGCTAAAAGCTGAGAAGGAACTACTATTTGTTCTGGAGCATCTAAAAATACATAAGACCAAAGATAAAAGGTGTTGTTTTCTAAAGGATAGAGCCCCTTACCTCGGAAAGTCCTACTTTGGTTAGCGACTGTATAGATAGCAGAGTCTTTTGTGATATTTCCAGAAATATTGACTTGATTATTGAGATTAGAGTAGTAAGATTCGGGTCTATTGTTTTTAAATGTTAATGTCTGTTCAAAAGAAAGTTTCTGCCCTAAAACATTGAGCTTGGTTTTGGTAATAACTTTATTATCGCTAAAAATAACTTCTTCTTGGCCAAGTATTGCATCACCAGAATAGATTAAGAAATTTTCAGCAAAAGTCGATAAAGAGAATAGCAATACCACTAAAAAAACAAAATATTTTTTCAAAATATCCACCTCCTATTTATAATTTATAATCCACCTTCTTTTTCTTCTACGTAAATATTTATAAATTGTTTCTTGAAAAGAGGTTTTCGGTGATGTTTTTTTACGATAAATTCGTTGTTTCTAATCGAGGAATGCCAAAACATGAGATATACATAGTTTATACAGAAAAAGGTCTTGCCTATGTTGGTGTAGATGAATTTAGACCGCCAAGCTTTGTTCCTCCAAAAACTTCTCTAATATCCCTAATTTATCCTGTCTTTAGAAAACAAATAGAGGAGTATTTTCATGGAGAAAGAAAACATTTTGAGGTTAATTACGACATAAGGACAACTCCTTTTTGCCATAAGGTCTATCAAGAACTACTAAGTATCCCCTACGGTGAGGTACGAACTTACAAGGAGATTGCTACAAACTTAGGAATGCCTAAGGGGCAAAGGGCGGTTGGCCAAGCATTAAAGACTAACCCAGTTCCTATTTTAATACCTTGTCATAGAGTTGTTGCCAAGTCGGGTTTAGGTGGTTTTAGTTTAGGTATAGAGCTTAAAAAACAACTATTAACTTTAGAACAATAACCGAATTCCCAGGTAACTAAAGCTACATAATTCTAGGAGGATGACTATGAAATATGAATATAAATTTGTTGAAGTTCCCTTAAGAGAGAATGGCTGGGGTACACAAGCCAATGAAGCATTTGAAAAATGCAAAGAGATTATTGCTGCGGAAGCAAATAATGGTTGGAGATTGAAACAAGTTGTTATTCCAGCTAACGAAAGAACAGGATTATTTATGCCTTATTGTTATCAAATAATTTTTGAAAAAATGAGACAAACAGACTAGTCTTGTGCTTTTGTCTTTAACTTTTTGTACTTTATGATTGACTACAAGAGGGAATTATGCTATTTTAATAGCAAGTTTAGCTAAGCTTAGATGAGATCTAGAGGAGATGAGATGAGATGAGTTATGTGAAGCAAACAACTAGAGATTTAGCTATGGCAGGTTTGATGCTTGCAGCTGGTTTAGTTTTGCACTTTGTGTGCCCAGCAATTGTTGCGGGTATGAGACCAGATTTTTCTTTGATTATGTTGATTTTGTTTGTTCTTTTAAGACGAGAACGCAAAATCACTATTGCTGCAGGAATAGCTACGGGGATTATCACTGCAATGACGACTACATTTCCAGGTGGACAGATAGCAAATGTTATTGACAAGGTTCTAACTACTTTTTTGCTCTTAGGTTTTTCGATGTTACCTGAAGGATATTTTAACACTATCGTTACATCGATTGTTGGCACAATCTTTAGTGGCACAGTATTTCTTACTTCAGCATTTTTGATCGTTGGTTTGCCGACAACATTTAAGGCTTTGTTTATATCAGTTGTATTACCTGCTGCAGCTCTTAATACAATAGCTATTGTATTGCTTTATCCTTTAGCTATTAAACTTAACAATTCTCTTAGCCCCCAAAAATCGGGTGTAAGACTGTAAATATGATTGTTTTCAAAGCTACTGATAATTATCAGTAGCTTTTTTCAAAAAAGATAGCCTAACTTGCAAATATAACAAGT
>DUTE01000331.1 GCA_012842235.1 Bacillota bacterium | reverse complement strand
AGCATATCGGTAGTAACTGTAATAAAACTCAAAAAATGCAGCTACCCGCTTTAATCACAGTTGCTAAGGATATAAATCAACCAAGGCTTCTCTCGTATAGACTGAAGTTAGCCACAGAAGATAGAGAGATTAAAATCCTTAGTTATCAAGATCTAAAAAGCGATAACGATAACAATGAAGATGAGTTTTTTGGTCTTGATGGCTCCCCCACTCAAGTGGAGAGGATCTTTCCACCTAAACATGATATTGTCCAAGAAACTTGGGAGGGCAGCCCAAGTGAGCTTGCTAAATTAACTGTAAACAAGTTAAAGGAGCTGAGGTACCTGTGAGTCGTTTAGCTATAGACTATGATAAATGTATTCTCTGCGGTCAATGTGTTGAAGCCTGCCCTTTTAATGCTTTAGAACTTAAAGATCGCCTCGAAGTAAATGAAAACTGCCGACTCTGTGGTATCTGTGTAAAAACCTGTCCTGTAGATGCTTTAGCTATACAACGGGGTGCAAGAGCTACAGCGGATCTAGATAGCTATCAAGGTATTCTTGTCTTTGCTGAGCAAAGGGGCGGTATACTTGCAAGTGTTGTTAAAGAGCTTATTGGTAAAGGTAGAGAACTTGCCGACAAATTAGGACAAAAGCTTTATGTGGTTTTACCTGGCAAAGATGTAGATCCTCTTATAGAACTACTTAAACAATACCCAGTAGATACCATCTATGCCTACGATCATCCTGAACTTTCCTACTATAGAGCAGAAACTTATACTGCTGTATTGGAGGATCTTATTCAAGATATTAAGCCTGGTATTTTATTAATTGGTGCAACCCAGGTTGGACGTTCTTTAGCACCAAGAGTTGCTACAAGACTTCGTACTGGCTTAACTGCTGATTGCACCATCTTAGATGTAAAACCAAATGGGGATCTTATTCAAACAAGACCAGCCTTTGGCGGTAATGTTATGGCCCAGATCATCACACCAAAACATAGACCACAACTTGCCACTGTAAGACCAAAGGTAATGGCGCCAAGTGAAACTGCTCTAGATTATCCCACAGAAGTTATTAAACGAAAGATCAAACCAGAGATGCTTAAATCAAGAACAGAGTTTTTAAGCATTGAACCAAAACCCCAGGAGACCTCTATTACTGAGGCTGAAGTTATTGTCGCCGTTGGCCGTGGACTTAAAAAAGCCGAAGATATGGCTCTTGTAGAAGATTTAGCTAAAAAACTAAACGGTATGGTCGCTGTAACAAGACCACTTGTTGAAGCAGGATGGGCTTCTTATACCCAACAGGTAGGTCTTAGTGGCCGTACAGTAAGACCAAAATTATTTATCGCCTGTGGAATCTCTGGAGCGATTCAACATGTTGCTGGTATGTCTAGCTCTGAGGTAATATTTGCCATTAACAAAGACCCTGACGCTCCTATTTTTCAGGTTGCACACTACGGTCTTGTTGGTGATTTCTACGAAATTCTGCCTGCTCTTATCGAGGAGCTTGATGCTCTTAAAACAGGTAGTAAATAAATTAGCATACTATGAAAGCAGGTGAAACAATGAAAAAGATGACCTTAGATGATATAGGGTATCTCCGCTCGATTGTGGGTTCACAATATATCTATATTGGTGAGGAGATTAGTGAAGACTTTGCTCACGATGAATTAGCTGAGATTAAAGCCTTTCCTGATTGTGTCGTAGAACCTAGTTCTACTGAAGAGATCTCCAAGATTATGAAATATGCCTATGATAAAGAGATCCCTGTTACTGTAAGAGGTTCAGGTACTGGTCTTTGTGGTGGTTGTGTTGCTGTAGATGGTGGAATTTTGTTAACTACCTCAAGACTCAACAAAATTATTGAGATCGATGAAGGCAACCTTGTTGCCCGAGTAGAACCTGGCGTTATTTTACTAAATTTCCAAGATGAAGTGGAAAAACTTGGCCTTCTCTATGCCCCGGATCCTGGTGAAAAAAGTGCTACAATCGGTGGTAATGTAATGACAAATGCCGGTGGTATGAGGGCTATTAAATATGGGGTCACCCGGGATCACGTTCTTGGTATGGAAGTTGTTTTACCTACCGGTGAAATTCTTAGTCTAGGTGGGAAAATTGTCAAAAACTCTTCTGGTTATTCGCTATTAGATCTTTTTATTGGTTCTGAAGGTACTTTAGGCATTATTACCGAGATCACAGTTAAACTTTTGCCACTTCCTAAAAAGACTGCAACCCTTCTTGTGCCTTTTTCTTCGTTAGAAGAGGGTATTAAAGCTGTACCTGAAGTACTAAAGGGCAGAATTATACCTAATGCCATAGAATTTATGGAACGAGAAATTATCGAGGCCGCAGAAGAGTATCTTGGCAAACCCTTCCCTGATAAATCTGCCCCTGCTTATCTTCTTTTGCGCTTTGATGGCAACAGTAAAGAAGAGTTAGAAAAGATCTACGATGTTGCTGCAAGGATCTGCCTTGATAGCGGTGCTATCGATGTCTATATAGCCGATACAGAAGACAGGCAAGATATTATTTGGGATGCTCGTGGAGCTTTCTTAGAAGCCCTAAAAGCTATGAGTGAAATGGATGAGGTTGATGTTGTAGTCCCTAGAACAGAGATACCCCATCTAGTAAACTACACCCAAGTACTAAGGCAAAAATATAATGTAAGAATAGTCAGTTTTGGCCATGCCGGAGATGGTAATGTTCATATTTATATCTTACGTGACGATCTAGAACAAGCTAAGTGGGAAAAAGTTTTACCCGAAATAATGGAAAAACTCTACAAAAAAGGCCATGAACTAAACGGGCATGTCTCTGGTGAACATGGGATCGGCTTTGCCAAAAAAGAGTATCTCTGGGAGAGCTTAGGCAAAACTCAGATGCGACTACAAAGAGAAATAAAGAAAGTCTTTGATCCAAAAGGCATATTAAATCCTCAAAAGGTTATCCACTAGAACAAGGTTATATGGCAGAGCTAAGGCTCTGCCTTTTTCTTTTACTAGCAATTTTGTTTTTTGCATATCTCCTTTTAATTCTGACATGCTAAGTAGAGGTATGTTAGGAGGAGATTTTCATGGCTCTTAGTGTTGGTATAGATATTGGCTCTACAACACTAAAAATTGCAGGAATAGACGAAAATAAAAATTTACGCCCTGTCATGGTTAAGTATCTACTTAGTGATAGACCCCTTTATGAAATGCTTATCGACTCTACCAAAGAATATACAGATATGTGGGGTAGTGCTGATTACATAGGTATTACTGGCTCAGGGCAAAAATTAGGAGCCTACATACTAGCAACTAATTGTACAGCAACAGAGATTATTGCCCATGCTAAAGGTAGTGTTTTTCTAGCCGAAAAACTTCATCTGCCACCACCGCAAACTATAGTCGAAATCGGTGGACAAGATAGCAAGCTTATTGTTCTAAAAGATGGCATACCAGTCTTTTTCAACATGAACAGTATCTGTTCTGCTGGTACAGGGGAATTTCTAAGACACACAATTGAAGAACTATCTCTTGACTTTAGTGAATTTAATTCGCTTGTCTTAGAGGCCAAAGAAAAAGAGACCTTAGAAGACACGTGTACTGTCTTTGCCCGTAGATCATTTAGGCATGCAGGTCAAAATGGTGTAGCTCTAGATAAACGGCTAAAAGGTCTTGCAGAAGCAATCTTAAAAAACTATCTCCGAACAGTAGCAAAAAACCAAAGTTTTGCTGCTCCTGTTTTCTTTCTAGGCGGCCTTTCTAAATGCTCAGCTATGGCTAAGACCCTCTCTGAACTTATTGGGCAACCTGTCTTTGTTCCTCCCCTTTCCCAAGGTGTAGGAGCTATTGGCATGGCTTGTTTAGCTTATGAAAAAAAAGAAAAAATCGGCTTAATACCTAACAAAGAAAGTTTCCATATAGAAGCTAAATACTGCCAAGGCTGTATCAATCACTGTGAATTAGTAGTAGTTTCTACTATAGATAACCAATATTTTCTCGGTGGTCGGTGTGAAAGTGCAGGAAGAGCTGGTTTGAGCTCTGTAGCTACAAATAATGTACCGAGTATACCTAAAAAGAAGCAGTCGCAAAGTCTCCGCTTTTGTCTGCCTGATAATAATGGGTGGGCTATTGGCCTTGATGCTGGATCAAGACAGCTAAAAGCTGCACTACTCTACAACAGAGAACTTATCTACCTACATACAGAGACAACACTTGCCGATATCTTGTCTCAATCTAAAAAAGTGCTGCATCTGCTAAAGTCTTACATGCCAAAAAACACACCTTTTTCACTGGGCACAACAGGAAGTGGAGGACGCTACCTCTCTTTGATGCTCTCAGGTAATGAAGACCTTTATCAAACAGAGATTCTCTGTCATTATCGCAGTGCTAGTCAGATTTTTTCCCCTGTAGGTAGCGTTATTGATGTAGGTGGCAATGACAGCAAAATCATTATTGCTGGTTCTTCTAGTCTAGACTTTGCCATGAACGATCGTTGTGCTGCTGGTACTGGCTCTTTTTTAGAGCAACTAGCAAAACGTTTTAATCTTTCTTTAGAAGAAGCAGCTTTTTTAGCTCTCAAATCAGAAAAACCAGCTCGTCTAGGTTCTCGTTGTGCAGTTTTAGCAGAAACCGACATTATCCACAAAATGCGCTCTGGGGCAAAAACAGAAGATCTACTCCTTGGGGCCTGCTATGCTTTAGCAAGAACCTTTATAGCAGATACCCTGCATGGTAAAACACTTATAACCCCTGTAGTTTTTCAAGGGGGAGCTTTTTTAAACCCAGCTCTTTTGCTAGCCTTTATCGAGATGTTATCTTTAGAAGAAGATGAATACTATATCGCCAAAGACAAACGGTTTCTTGTTGGTGCAGGAGCCATAGGTACTGCTATGTATGCTTTAGAAAACAATGGGGCTTCTTTGATAGATCTTTCTTTTCATTATTCTCAGGTAGGTGGTATTAGTTGAAAATTGGCATTCCTCTTGTATTTTCAGGAAGAACACCTCAAGTGCAAGCAATCGCTGATCTCTTAAAAAGTTTGGGCTTTGACATAGAGACTTCGCAAACAACAACCCCTAAACTATGGGAAAAAGCCCTTTTTTTAGGTAGTAACGAAACATGTCTGCCTGTAAGGGTTTATGTAGCACACTGCCATAAACTTGTCTATGAAAAAAATGTCGATGTACTTTTAGCTCCTAATCTTTGGCGTGAATTGCCCTCTTCTTCTGCTTGTTCTAAATACAGAGATGTTGGTGGTATTGCTCTAAGATCTCTCTCTTCTACCTTTGATTATGCTCTAGGAAAATTTCCCCGCCTTATTCAACCTAATTTACTTTCTCCTAAAAAAGAAGATCTGTGGCTAGTTATCAAAGATATCCTCAAAGAATTAGAAGATGAAGCAGAGGCAAAAAACCACACAATACCTAATATTAGCTCAAAAGATTTAAAAAGAGCTTTTGGCAAAATCAAAGATTTTAGTCCGAAAAAAGAACCCTTTCTCGAAAACAAGCCTCGTCTAGGAATCATTGCTAGACGCTACATCTTAGAAGATCCTCTCTTATCCCAAAATATCAAGAAGTTCTTTTTAGACAAAGGTTTTCAAATCCTAACTCCCTATGATCTTCCAGAGAGATATTTTCATAAAGACGGGCTAGCTAAAGGCACATACTATGATGCACATATCCTTGGCGAACAATTTCTTAACTGGGGCCAAGATAAGTTAGATGGTGTTGTTATACTCTCTTACTTTGCCTGCCATCCTGATGCCTTTTTAGGACAATTTTTTGAAGAAAAAGCCCGCAATTTAGGTCTTCTTTCTTGGCATTTTGTCTGTGATAGCAATGTTGATTTAGGTGGTTTTGTAACAAGATTTGAAACTATAGCTGAACTTGTAACCAATAAAAAAGCCAGAATAGAAAAAAAGCCTATTTTGGTAAGCAATAGATCTAATGTTTTGGAGAAAAAGACCTTTATCACCTGGCCTTATATGGGAGAACCTATGAATCTTGCTCTCAAACAGCTAGCTTTTGACCTTGGTGCAAGTGATCTCTTGCTTGTGCCAAAACCTGTTACAAAAGAGACTCTCCTTAAAGGTTCACAAGAATTTGGTGAGACCTGTTGTCCTTATGCGTGTGTATCAGGATGCCTTGAAGAGACTATAGCAAATGCTTATGAAAAGGAAAAAACGCCTATCAATGTAGAGATTCTCATGCTCCATGGTGAAGGTCCCTGTGCTTTTGGCTTATACAGTATTGCTCTAAAAGATATACTTCCTCAAAAGTTAAATAAGATATCTCCAGATATCTCTGTGGGCTGGCTTACTACAGGCCTAGATCAACCAGCAAATTTTTGGCACGATCTAGCTTCACTTTGTAATACTAATAAACAGAGATTATTGAACAGTATTAAGACCCCTTTGTCCTTTTTAAAACCGCTAAATCTTCGTGATTCTCTGTTTCTTGCTAAAAGAGCCCTAGCAAAGCTTCGTTTAGCCGAAGAGATAAGAGCAATGTATCTTCTTGCCAGACCATTTGGGCCAAAAGTTGCTGAAGAGACTTACCTAACTGCACTTGAGACCTTAGATCAAGCAAAAAGTATCCCCAAGATGAAACAGTGTTTTCAGGAAGCAAAAGTGATCTTTACACGGATAAGCTATGGCAAAAAAGCTAAAAAAGTTGTTGTTGTTGGCGAGATCTATGTTGCCCTTACTCCGTATGCTAATCGCTATACTGTTGATCGATTGCTAGGTGATTGTGGGGTACAGGTAGTAGAGGGGGTTAGCCTAAGCCACTATCTTTCTTGTTCTGTAAAACCTACCTTAAACAGGTTTTTTAATAATCTTGGTTTAGTTCAGTTTCTCGATAAACAAGGCCTTAAGCTTTTTGCTCAAGGCCTTAGAGATAAAGACGCTTTACCCTTTTTAAATTTTGAAGTTGGTGGTGATGGAGTCTTATCTGTTGGTGCTGCCAAAAGAGCCCTTGTTCAAGACTTTGATGGCATTGTCCATATTTATCCTCTCAACTGTATGCCTGAAGTTATTGCCAAACCAGCCCTTTTAGAGCTAGCTTCTCTTTATAAAGTGCCTTACCTAGGCCTATCTTTTAATCGAGAAACAGATACAGAAAGATTAATAACTGAAGTACGTACTTTTACAGCACTATTAAAACTCAATACGCGGAATATTATATAAATCTAAGTGCTCGCGAGAGTATAATAATTATACCTATTAGACCTATGATTATCTGATAATTTCTCTCTCTACTACTTCTTATATAACCAGGGCCTGGGCCCATGACCATGCCAACAAGAAAACCACCTAAAAGTCCTCCAACATGAGACCAAACATCGATATTCGATCCAGGTAAAAGTGCAATAAGCAAATTTATCCCTAAAATGGTCATAAGAGAGGCTTGTATCTCTGGTGAAACATTACCATAGCGAAATACTCTCGCATAGAGCACAAAGCCTAATAGACCAAATAGAGCTCCTGATGCACCTACAGAAAGTATATAGGGGTTTACAAGGTAACTAAAAGCAGCACCTAGTATTCCTGAACCAAAATACAACAAAGCAAAAGGAAGTTTACCCATTAGTCCTTCTAGTTGGTTGCCAAGTACATACAAAGCATACATATTAAAAAAGATATGCCCAATGTTTGCATGTAAAAACATGGTAGTGAAGAACCGATAATATTCTCTGTTTAGAAAGACTGCAGGCCCAAAAAGAGAAAGATTAGCGGTAATACTAGGAAAGATCTT
>DUTE01000330.1 GCA_012842235.1 Bacillota bacterium | reverse complement strand
AATATATGTCAGTGCTTTAACACAGCTAAACATTGATGACCATAATAGAGTGCCAACAACGGATGCTCGATTAATTAGAAGAATGGTGCGGGATTATAGATTCCGAGGGCACGATGCTCTTACAACCCTAAAGATGTGGCCTAAAGTTAGAAGGGGAGAAGAAAAGTATATATTTCCTTTCCAAGAAGAAGCAGAGTTTATGTTTAACTCAGCTTTACCTTATGAACTAGCGATCCTTAAAGGATATGTAGAACCGTTACTAGCGAAGGTACCTCAAGAAGAAGACGAGTTTAGCGAAGCACAGAGACTTCTTTTGTTCTTACAATACTTTGCTAATCTCTCACATGACTGTGTACCAAATGACAGTATTTTAAGGGAGTTTATAGGCGGAAGTGTCTTCTATTCCTGATATTGCAGGTTTATTGTTTTCATTGTGGAATACCTCTTTTGTAAAGTGCGAAAGTATGTAAGTAATAAGTGAAATAACAATTAGTATATTATTTAGTTACTAGCACTTGAGGAGAGGGGAGATTACGTGAAGGCGAGTGAAGTGGCAGATTTTTTTAAAAATCTTACGCCAGAAGTTTATACACGTCAAACTTGCGACGGTTTTAAGTTTGGTTCTGAAAGCAAAGAGGTAAAAAAAATAGCCGTAACTTGGATGGCTACAATGGGTGTAATCCGTGAGGCTGTGCGTTGCAACTGTGATATGATCATTACCCATGAACCAACTTTTTACAATCACTGGGATAAGACAGAGGATTTTGCAGATGACCCAGTTTATTTATTAAAGAAAGAGCTTTTGCAAGAGAACAATCTTGTAGTCTATCGTGTACATGATGGTTGGGATTTTTATCCTAACTATGGTATCTTAGATAGTCTTGCTAAACAATTAAGTTTTCAAAGAATTGCCGGACAGGCAGATATGATTAAAGTCTATGTTATTCCCACAATTACTCTGGGAAATCTAGCTATAAAGGTCAAAGATAAACTAAGTCTTAGAGGTATACATTATGTTGGTGACCCTGATCAAGAGATCACAAGAGTGGGTTTAGGGGTTGGGTCTTTGGGGATGCTTAACAATCTCCGGGATGCTATGGAATTTGGTGCTGACTGTCTGATCTGTGGTGAGACAGTTGAATGGTGGACAGCACGTTATGCTGAAGATGCCAATGTAGCCCTTATGCCAGTGGGACATTCAAATAGCGAAAACCCTGGTATGAAGTCGATGGCTCTATTTTTGCAAGAAAAATTACCAGTAGAGATAGAATATATAGAGACACCAGATCCATTTGTCTATCGTTAGGAAGGGGGACAAAGAGGTGCAAAAGAAGTTTAGGGAAGCAGTAGATAAGCTAATAGGGGAGATAGAGGTTAACGAATTAGAAAAGATAGATAGTGCTGCTGGGATTCTTGCCGATACAGTTATCAATGGAGGCATACTTTATACCTTTGGCACAGGTCACTCTATGAGCATTGCTATGGAAGCTGTTGGTAAAAGAGGTAGCCTAATCAATGCTAAAATGCTCGACGAGCACATTTATAATCTGGCTCGTTTTGAACGGTTAGAAGGCCTTGGACCAATCATTCTCCAACAGCATCAACTTACAGAGAAGGACTGTGTTATAGTTGCTTCAAATTCAGGCAGAAATCCTCTAACCATAGAAATTGCCAAAGAAGCAAGAAAGCAAGGGGCAAAGGTTATTTCTATATCAGCACATTCGGTAAAAGATCTGTTGCCTACATTAGAATCGAATGGCAAATATCTTTCTGATTACGCTCATGTTGCAATTGACAATCATGGGGATAGCACTGATCTTTTAGTAGAGGTACCTAATACCAAATTGAAAGTTGGTTCCCCATCTACCCTAACAGGCATCTATATCTATTATCTTATCTTGACCGAAGCAGTCGACAAGATGATAAATAAAAACTTCCAACCACCTCTAATTAAGGGATGAAGACACTTTTAGTGGCATTAAATGCCAAATACGTCCAAAGCAACTTGGCCGTTCGCACTCTGCGGACGGCTTGCCTTGATTATAATCTAGAATGTGAAATATACGAAAGTAATGTGAACGAACAATTAAGCACTCATCTTGAGGCAATTGTTTCTAGCAATCCAGATATTATAGGTTTTTCTTGCTATATTTGGAATATCAGCCAGGTTTCTTATATCGGAAATAAGTAGTT
>DUTE01000035.1 GCA_012842235.1 Bacillota bacterium | reverse complement strand
TTTTTTTAAAAGTGCTTTATAAGTTTAGTTATAAGTATAAGTGAACCAGTAGAAGACTCACCTGCAGGTCTGCTTGTTGAGGGTATTTTGGAAACAATTGCAGAATTTTATTCCCGAAACTTAGCTGAAGAGGTAAAAAAAGGACAGTTACAAGCTGCAAAAAAAGGGCTTAACCAATCTGAAGCACCACTTGGTTACCGGTCTCAAAATGGCCTTTTAACTATTGAAGAAAAAGAAGCTTTAATAGTACAATACATTTTTACCCGCTACAAAGAAGGCGAGTCGTATAGAAGAATCGCCAAAGAAGTTCAAGCTTTTTTTGACAAAAAAATACACTCATCTACTGTCTCCTACATTTTAAGAAACCAAGTCTATATAGGCAATCGCCTTTGGAATCAACGCAACAAAGATGGCTCTATCAGAGATAAAAGTCAGTGGATCGTTGCTGAAAATAGCCATGAACCTATTATCTCTGAGACTTTATTTTATGAAGTTCAAAGATTACTTGAACAGAATAAACGTTCTTTAAAAACTCACCTTTTTTCGGGCCTTTGTCAATGTGGTTATTGCCAAAGTACGCTCCACTGCCACAAACAAAGAAACCAAGTTCGCCTAAGATGTCCTCGGAAAAACAAAGGGTGTATAGGTGTTTCTATCTTAGAAGGAAAAGTTGAGACAGTTGTTCTTGAAAGCATTAGAGAATTGTTGTATCATGCAACAGCCCATAACCATTTAGTTGCAAACAACTTAGAGTCTTTAGAAATAAAACGTCTTTTGTTTTTAGCAGCAATCGATACCATAAAAATCAGCACAGACCATATCGAAGTGATCTACTTAAACTGTTAAATGTATAAAGAGGTGGTCCTGTTGCAACATGTAGCCAATCTTAGGTGAAGGAGAATTTACTTCTAAATTGTCAAGATAGACTTTGCCACTTGTAGGTTTTATCAGACCTGCAATTGCTGAAAGTAGAGTGCTTTTTCCACAACCACTTGGTCCAACAATCGTCACAAACTCTTTTTCTCTCACTTTTAAGTTGACCGATTGTAGAGCTTCTGTCGCTCCTTTTTGGCTATAAAAAACCATACCCAAATCTTGAACTTCTACTTTAGCCAAATCGACCCCCTCCTACTTGAGGGAAACTGTTTCTAGGGCTTTTAGAGCAAAACTATTGTTTACTATCTTTTCGTAAGGCGCTCTCTTATCAAGCTCCCCTGCAAGCTCCATAATTGTCTGCAAACGTTCAAAAGAATCCTTGCTCATTAGTAGACTTGGGTTCCAGCTATTTTGAACTTGGTATCTTTCAACAACTTTAACAAGAAGATCCATCTCTATTTCTGGGAAATATTTCGCAATAACAACCGCAATTTCTTTAGCATTATGCGTAGCTACCCAGATTTGCCCTTTATATATTGCATTAGTAAAACTTTGAATGATTTTGGGGTTTTTATTAAGATAATCAAGCCTTGCATGATAGACAGTATAAGGAAGAGGGCCTCCCTCAACACCTAAAGAAGCTACCACTTTACCTATACCTTCTTTTTCTAGTTGGCTTGCTGTTGGTTCAAATAAAGCAATGTAGTCACCTGTACCTGCTTGAAATGCACCTGCGGTTGCTGTAAATGCTAGATTGGTGATTACATTCACATCTTTTTTCAATTCCAGCCCATGTTTTTGCAAAACATATTCTAGTGTCATCTCAGGAACACCACCAGGCCGACCACCTATTACTGTCTTGCCTTTTATATTAGCAAGAGATATAAAAGAAGATTTTTCCTGGTCTAATATAAAAGGCAAGACAGTAATAGGTGGTCGGCCTGGTGGTGTTCCTGAGATGACACTAGAATATGTTTTGCAAAAACATGGGC
>DUTE01000329.1 GCA_012842235.1 Bacillota bacterium | reverse complement strand
CAGGGCGTGTTAACAAGAAGGATATGATAACTCGGCATCTCCATGACAAAAGGTGCTGAGGGTTTGTTTTTTAGGATAGTTAAAGAAAATAGTTTGCTTAGGCCTAAGGCTAAAAAGATATTAACAGTAGCAATAAAAAACATGGCAAAACCTTGGTGTTTAGGAAAGAAAATACTGATTAAGAGAATATAAAGAGGGGTTTTTGCTAGACAGTTCATAATAGGTGCAATTAGGATCGTTGATAGTCTTGCTTTTTCGTCTTTTATACCTCTTGTTGCCATGACACCTGGAACAGCACATCCACCTACAAAAAAACCACTTAAGACTAAAGGGAAGATAGATTGCCCATGTAGCCCGAATCTGCGAGCTACTCTATCCATAATAAAAGTCATCCGTGGTATATAACCAACATCCTCTAATATGGCAATTAGGGTAAACATAATAAAAAAGATAGGGATGTAATTGATAACAGCCAAAACCCCATCTAAAACACTTATTACCAAGGATCTTAAAACAGGGTCAAATAAAAGCCCCTCATTGGGCAGAAGTGATATGATCCAAGTCTTAAATGAAGCTAAATAGGGCCAAGTGTAATTGGTTAGTTTATAACCATAGACAATGCTTAATTCATATAAAAGATAGATAATTGCTAGTAAAATTAGAGGCCCGAAGATTCGATGCAATACAATGGCATCGATTTTTTTTGTTAAAGAAGCTTTTCTAGGAGCTTCTTTTTTAACAACTTCGGCAAATATCTCGCTAGCTTTCTTATAATGCTGTTGAGATATGTAGTTTTCTAGAGGCACGTCTTCTTTTTTACTAAATTTTTGGCGCTCGGTTTCAACAAATGAAAAAAGCTGTTCAAGATCATTAAACTCATTTTGCATTAAAGCTTCCTCCTACTAATGTGATGTTGTTGCAGCTCGCATTAAGCGAGCTGTAACAGTCCAATATTAACTTAGATATCATAAGCTTTAATCCACATAACTGCACCGAGTTCTTGGCTTTGTCCTTGGATTTGTTCTCCTTCAAGTAAGGCAGCAAAACCCCACCATCCTGCTTTGGGAATGCCAAAGGTAAAAACACCATTTTGGTCAGCTTTAATAATCTGGGTTGGATGTGCAGATGTGGGGAAGCGATACTGGGAATCGTTTAAACCACTAAATGCTTCAGCGTTTAGATGTTCGATTTCAATCTCTGCAAAAGGTACAGCCACACCATTTTGTTTGACAATTCCTTGGAACACATTACCGGACCAAAGACCATAAGGTCGTGTTAAAGGTACTATTTCAGCTTCTAATCCTAATTCAACATCCCAATCTGTGGGAACGCCCATAGAATTTACAACTATTTTAGTTATCTGGGTAATGTAAGTATCATCCATAGGTTCCCAGTAAGGTTGGGGTTTAAGATAAAAGACAAAATCACCTAAGCCCCTTATTGGATATGATGTTTTCCAAGCTTTTGCATTGGCAAATTCTATCTGTTCTAATGTGCTTGTAAGATCTTTATGTCTTCCCTGGTGATAGACGCCAAATTTTCTAGGGATTTCCATATCCATTGTGTGTGATGCTTCACTTGGGTGTGTAAAGATCAGCTGGAGCTCTATAGTTTTGTTATCTTCATCTTCTAGAACATCTATAGATGGTAAGATCATTTGAAAATGGGCAAACGTTTGTAGATTTAGGGTTAAAACAAGTACAATTGTTGCAAGAAAAAGCATTGTTTTTCTTTTGGGTAAGCTTATTTTTTGACTCATGTTTTACTTCCTTTCTTAATATTAATTCTCATCTTAAATCTCTTGGGGGGTTAGTTTTGGGCCTGGTTTAACAACTATATGGCCTACTCCGCCATTGAACACAACAAGATACGGTGAATCAGGTTTTGTTACAATTGCTTCACCAAAGCGATCTAGGGTGGTCTTGTAAAGTATTAGTTTGTTTTCAAATAGCTCGATCTTTTTTTCGTTAAGGTCAGTGTCAGCACCAATTCTTTTTAGGTAATCATCAAGTGCAGAAGTAGAACCATCAAAATCTTTGTCTTCAACTATTAAAAGCTCTATACCAGATGCTGAAGAACCATCGGAGAAGCCACCTTGGATATATATAGTTCCATCAAAGAGGTCTTCTACATATAAAATGGGGGTATGAGCACTAATAGGTAGAGCAATGGCTAAAATCAAAAACATAGCAAGACTAAGTCTTAAGTAAAACTTTTTCATGAAAATTTCTCCTTTCTTGAAATGTGAAAAAAATTAATGATCCCTCCTTTACAGTTGGGAGTAATGCAAAAATGTTAGCCTCGACTAACAAAAACAGCCAAAAAAATAGGCAGCCAGGCTATCTACTTTTAATTTAAGAAAGTACTAATCAAAAAGAGTTAGGCGAGACTAACAAAATAATACCAGGTTTTTAATTAAAAGTAAAGAGGTTTTTAGGTAATACTTTTAAAGTTTAAAGATCTTGAAAGTACGAAGGAGTGAAAGTTTTCATTGATAACTTGTTTAGATGGCTCGAACAAAAGAGCTTATATGTGTATAATCAAAGAAGAAAGGTAATTACATGTCGTTTTCTTAGGAGGGATATCTTGTCTGATTCTCTATCAGCTTCTTTACAAGATTATCTTGAAAGTATATACGAGCTTAGAGAGACTCTTGGAGTAGTTCGAGTGACTGACCTTGCTCAAAAGCTTAATCTGTCTAAAGCAAGTGTTTCCCAAGCTGTTTCTCAATTATCAGAAAAAGGTTTAGTAACACAGGAGCTATATGGCCCTATCGAATTGACCCTAGATGGTGAAATAGAAGCAAAAAAAGTGATTGAGACTCATCAAAAAATATATTTGTTTTTGACAGAAGTATTAGGGGTAGATCAAAAAACTGCAGATCAAGATGCTTGCTTAATTGAACATGTTGTCAGTGAGACTACAATGGAAAAACTTTGCGAGTTTATGAGTGAGTATACAAAAGAAAAATAAAAACTTTTAGCAACATAAAAAGGAGCCTTAGCAATCAGCTAGGCTCCTTAAATATTGTTTTGTTATTTTGCTGATTTTTAGAACTTAAAAACTGGACTGAAGATAAATTTATCTATTGGCTTTGAGTGATTTGCTTTAGGATAGTACATAATTCTTAAACCATAATCTAGTGGTGCACGACCGTATAACAAGGTTGTAGTGTTCATTAGATCAGCACCAAACCCAACATCCCAGCCGGCATCGCCGATGAATAGATGTGCTAAAGGTGCAATAGTCATTTTTTCTGACCACATTGTTGATGAAGCATTAATAACCCAGTACGGTCTAGCAAAGACATAATTTAGTTGTGTAT
>DUTE01000328.1 GCA_012842235.1 Bacillota bacterium | reverse complement strand
AAATTAAAATAAGTAGCAAAAAAGATCCCTTAGTTGGCGGTACAATGTTTGTTCTTTGTAGCATCGGTTTTACAATTGTTTTTAGCCGTGATTCCCATTTTTGGTTTCAGTTTTTATTATTTTCGCTTATACCATTTATTGTTGGTCTGTTATATATTACTTCCTTCGTTTTAGATTTTAAGGCCAAGGATCAATAACAAACAATAATGGCTTTGAGTAGGTTTATAAAGGCTTCTAGAATTGTTATTAAGAGTTATCTCTTTGTAGATAACTCTTTTTTATTTAAATTTGCATTACATATATTTCCTATCAAACCAGAAGGAGTTAATTAACTGACGAAGAATGTTAAATATTAAACGAACAGGGAAGGAGGTAAGTTAGAATGCTTAAAAACAGAAAAACCCTGTTGGCATTTGTTTTTTGCATTGTCCTTGCTAGCAACACTGCATTAGCAGCTTATCCTGAGGGAACATTTATTGGTAAAGCTAAGGGCCATAATGGTCTAATTGCAGTTGAAGTTACTGTAGT
The DNA here is from genome assembly GCA_012842235.1 of Bacillota bacterium. GTDB lineage: Bacteria > Bacillota > DTU065 > DTU065 > DTU065 > DUTE01. Next base: position 2,692 of record DUTE01000328.1, on the reverse strand, counting down.
TGACGGAAAAATTGCTACTATAGAAGTTGTAGAGTCAGAAGAGACGCCACTTATCTCAGACACTGCCTTTGCCACAGTTGCCAAAGAGATTCTTAAATCTCAAAAGCTTGATGTAGATGCAGTTTTAGGAGCAACAATTTCATCAAGAGCAATGATGAATGCTGTAGAAGATGCCTTAAAAGACCCTGGTTTTAAGGACGGTACTTATCAAGCAACCGCCAAAGGCCATAATGGTCTTGTGAAATTTGAGGTAAAAATTAAAAACAATAGAGTATCTGAGATCAAAGTGTTGGAATCAGAAGAAACCCCAATTATTTCAGATACTGCATTTGCTGAAGTTTCGGAAGCAATTGTTAAAAACCAGGAAGCATCTGTAGATGCAGTGTTAGGTGCAACAGTATCATCAAAAGCAATGATAAGTGCTGTCAATGATGTTTTATCTCAAGCTAAGGCACCAGAAAAAGTTATCTTAAAAGATGGCGTATTTATTGGAAGTGCCAAAGGCCATAATGCACCTTTGAAAGTAGAGGTAAGTGTTAAAGATGGTAAGCTTGTCTCTATAAAGGTTTTAGAACACAAAGAAACACCAGGTTTAGGTGATGTGGCTTTAGAGAAAACCACAGCACAAATTCTTGAAAAACAAACTATCGATGTGGATGCAGTTGCTGGTGCTTCAGTAACTAGCAAAGCACTGATGGAAGCAGTGAAAGATGCACTTAAGTAAAAAACCTGAAGAAAGGAAGAATATACCCATGAAGAGAAGTTTATCTTTGTTTTTGGCAACTCTTCTAGTCCTCTCTTTCAGTATTGGAGTGTTAGCCGAGGATAAAGGCTTTATCACTCCACCAACTGAGTGGGATGAGACTTATGATGTGGTAGTTGTTGGTGGGGGCTTTTCAGGCTTAGCTGCTGCTTATGCTTCGCATATGGCCGGTGCAAACACTGTTTTAATTGAAAAGATGCCATTTGTTGGTGGCAACTCCATTATTAACGGTGGTGTTTATGCAGCATATACAAGTAAATTGCAGATGGCAGAAAAGCTTGGTCTTACACCTGATACACCAGAAAAACATATTGAAGATACTATATTAGGTGGAGATAGCTTTAGTGACCCTAAACTTGTAGAACAATTTGTTTATGGTTCCCCAGTTATGCTCGATCTTCTTTTAGATAATGGCCTTAAAGTAAGAGAGGCTCTATCTCGTCCAGGTGGACATTATGGTTACCGTACTCATACTACTGAAAGCCAATGTGGCTGTGATATTATCGTTACACAGTACGAGATGGTTAAAAAAGAAAATATTCCTGTTCAATTAAACACTAAGATGGTATATATATACCGTGAGAAGCCATTTGATGGCCGTGTGCTAGGTATAAAAGTTCAAACCAAAGAAGGCACTAAAAATATCCGTGCTCTCAATGGTGTAGTCTTGGCTACTGGTGGTTTTGCTGCTAACCCAGAGATGAGACAGACTTATGTACCTTGGATTACTCCAGAGACGCCAACTACCAACCAGCCTTGTGCTACTGGTGAAGGGATTAGATTAGCTCAGCAAGTTGGTGCTAATACCTTGCATATGTCCTATATTCAACTGTATCCATTTGCTGATCCTAACAATGGTCGTCTTGATAGAGTTGCTGTTATTCCTTTTAGTGGTCCAAGCTTTGGTATTGTCTATGTAGATATCAATGGCAATAGATATGTCAATGAAGGTGAACGCAGAGACGTCTGTTCTATGGCTGCTATCAATTCTGGTGGTTTCCCAACTTTTGCTATTTTCAACGAGGAGATGGCAGGTCTCTTTACAACAAAGGAAGACCTTGAGTGGGGTATGGCTAGAAACAGAGTTTACAAAGCAGATACTTTAGATGAATTAGTAGAAAAGATCAATGCTCAACCATATAAGGGTCAAAAGATCAATATGACCTCTGAAAGTTTAAAAGCTACACTTGAGAGACACAATGAGTTTGTGGAAAACGGTAAAGACCTAGATTTTGGCAAGCGTATCGACAAAGGTGTTACCTTACCAATTCATGAAGGCCCTTACTACGCTATTCCTCAATGGCCTTCTGCTCACCATACAATGGGTGGTTTAAAGATTACTCCCAAAGCAGAGGTTCAGGATATCTGGGATCAAGTTATTCCAGGACTTTTTGCAGCTGGTGAAGTTACTGGTGGAGTCCATGGCACAAACCGTCTCGGTTCAAATGCTGTTGCTGATTGTCTTGCCTTTGGTAAGATCGCCGGTGAAATGGCTGCTACAGGTAAAGCACCTAAGTGGCCTGGCATGGATGAATAAATTAAGAGAGGAAGCAGCTTTTGCTGCTTCCTTTTTACATAATATGACCAAAAGACAAATAAACAAGAGGTTTTTTAGAAGGAGAAGCATAGTTTTTAGATAATTTCTAAATATGAGTATTTTGCTTTTGACAATTATAGGGGGTGTTTACTTGGATGTGACAGCTCTTAATTTGCTAATGCAGCAGATGGCTTTTTATGATCAAGTTGATATGAGGGTGCTAGATATGGCTATAGAAACAGAAACAATGCAACAAGGGGCTCTTATAGAGATGCTTATAGAAAATTCTAGGGCTATAGAGCAAGCTGTAAATCCCCATATTGGTAGTAAAATCGATCTGTTTATTTAGATATTTCCAAAGGAAAAAACATATTTATAAATAGAAACGATTT
>DUTE01000327.1 GCA_012842235.1 Bacillota bacterium | reverse complement strand
CATATAAAAATGAAACAGAAAAAAGCCTCAATGAGTTGGTTTTTTTACTACCAGCTAACTTAGAAACAGAACCCAACCCTTATATTAGCAAGATTTGGAAGTCGAAAGGTTATTACAAAAAATTCGATAGTGCTCATACCTATGTAGTTGGTGCAAAGGCCTATAATGAGGATTTGCCTGTAATATATGATCTATTCCCTGAAGTGATACAAAAATTTTCTTTACAAGGTGTACTTCTAAGAATACCTATCAAAAATCTTGATCCAGGCCAAACCATAAACCTAGAGATGGAGTTTTTGACAAAAACACCTAATAAAAGAGGGGATAAAGGCTATAGCCGAGATGTCTTCTACTGGAGTAGTGGCTGGCATCCATTGCTTTTAGAGCCAGATAAACAAAATGTTATCCCAGCTTTATATGAAGTAGAGTTACTTGTTCCAGCAAGTGTAGTACTTGCAAGTGGTGCTGATAGTCACAAAGAGATATCTAAAGGTGGCCTTTACAAAAAAGTAGATCTTAAAAACAACAAGCCAACAAGTTCCTTGCCCTTAGTTGCTGGTCCTGGTCTTTATGTTAAAGAAGAACAATTTGCCGGGGTAGATATCTATACTTATTATCTTAGAGGACATGAACAAGAAGCAGTATTTGCTGCCAAGACTGCAGCTAATGTATTAGAATACTATATTACACTTTTTGGTCCTTACCAAAGAGAAAGGCTATCAATAGTAGAAGGCTCTTCTTTGGAGGATGCTTTTTCAGGGGAAGGTTTAATTGTTTTGCCTGCTGGTTTTTATCGCTATTACAATGCAGGAGGACCTGGAAGTTTAGATGGCTTATTAAGTGCTCTTGTGGCAAAAGAGGTAGCTAAATCGTGGTTTGATCTATCCCAAGAAGTCTATTCTGAAAATTCTAGCTGGATTGAGGAGGCTATACGAAACTATGTAGCCTACCAATATTTTGCGAATAACAATCTAGATAATATAGAAGGACTAGTCGATCGCTTAAGCTTTAGTTTTAATGCCCCCAAAACAAGCTATGATTTCCAGGAGAATTTCGAGGCTAAATACCTTGAAGAGATCTTTTTTCTTGGTGCCGATGAACCTCTTACAACAGAGTATAGTCTGTTAGACTATACTGAGACTTATGACAATAGGATTAAAACAAAAGGTTTTTTAGTACTTACAACTCTAGAGAGTCTAATAGGCAAAGAAAAGATGTATGAGTTACTCTCTTTGATCTCTAAACAGAGCAAACAAGGTGCTATCATAGATAATATTGTTCTTTGGCAATTAGCTGAAGATGTAAGTGGTATCTCTTTAGAGTCGTTTTTTAACGATTTTATCTACGGTGTAGCTTATGAGGATCTAAAGATAGAAAAAGTTTGGCAGATCGAGGACGAACATGGCTATTTAATAAAGGCAGAGATAGATTCTCAAGAGATAATCGACTGGCCAGTAGAGATACTCTGGGAGTTTGCTGATGGTTCGAAAAGAAGTACTTATGCAAATCCTTTAGACAAAGAGGCAGTTATCAGTTCAAAAGAAAGCTTAAAAAGAGTGACAATAGACCCTCAAAGACTAGTCTTAGATGTAGAGAGGTTAAACAACACTTATCCTCGAAAAACAGAGTATGGTTTAGGATCAAAGTATACCTTAGATAGTACTAGATATAGCATAGTGCCATTTGTGTGGCTAAATCCAGAAAACAGTGTCCTTGAAACAGGTACAACCCTACTCTTTGACAACAGGTTTTATAACGGCTATTCCTATACTCAGGTCTATTCACCAGATGGTTCTTATCTAGATTTTAACTTCTGGCAGAGATTCCCTCAGGGAAAAGTGAACTTTAATATAGAAGCCCCCGGTTTCGATGTAAAGAAAATAGGTGTAGTTTTTGAGAGGGAACATAAAACAAAAAAAGACATAGGTTATACTGCAGAGCATAATATTAATCAGTTTAACAATGTTTATAGTGCTGAATATCTGCCCCAGATCGATGATTATGTTTTAAAAGCTAAGATAAATTATGATGATCTCTTATTAAAGGGTGGTCTTTTAAACAGTTCGGTAGAGATTTCAAAAGGTGGAGTCTTATTTAGTTTTGGGGGAAGACTTTATCGGCCAAGTTTTGCCTATGGCATATGGCAGGTAGCCTTAAATGCCCAAACTACAGTAAATAAGCCTCTAAACAAAGCTAGTACCACTTTAGGATATCTGCCGGAGAGATCGGGTGATCATGCGGTAACTTTTCTCTGGGATACTTCTTTTCCTATCGCCATAGACAAGGAATTTGCCAAAATGGGTCCACTCTTTTGGGAGGATGCTGAGGGTAAGATCTTTGTGAGTGCATTTTCTGCTTGGCAGAATAATGAGAGCCCTGTAGCACACATTGAGTCTTATTTAGGGGCTGAATTAGTTCTTGGCTTCAATTTAACTACTCATCCTTTTGCTCTTTCTGTTATTTATGCAAAAGATCTTTTTGGTCCGGGAAAAGCTTACAGTGCAGTTCAGCTTTCAACACGTTTTTATCGTGAAGTTATGGGTAAATAATAAGGGAATATTCTGTTGAAGGAGGCGATGTGGTGGCCTATGCCACTAAAGAGCTATGCGTGAAGAGCAGATTTTATTAGATGTTGCACAAGAATTAGCTAGTCTTTGTGAGCGAGAGATTCATCCCCAAAGACTTCTACCAGCTCCTAAAGATGTAGTTGGGCTATTAAAAGAAGTACAGTCTCTTTTATATCCAGCATATTTTTCTTCTGTCTAGATAACATACGTGATCT
>DUTE01000326.1 GCA_012842235.1 Bacillota bacterium | reverse complement strand
TGCTAAAGCCTATTATCAGCTTAAGCCAGAAAAGGGAGTGGGGTTAATAATTGGTAATGAGGGTCAAGGTATTTCTCAAGCTATTGTCGAGATTGCCAAAGAAAAGGTCTATATACCTATCGATAAACGCTCTGAATCTTTAAACGCAGCTATCGCTGCAGGAGTACTCCTTTTTTATCTCAAGGAGCATCTAGGGTAAAAAAAGCGAGATAAATTTGCCAAATCCACCACCAAATGGTTTTTGGGGGTATTTAAAATTTTTGTTCTACACTTGAGACAGACAAAATAGTATGCTATAATTTGATTAACATAACGGCTATGCGAAAGGTGGGGCTCCACTTGTTTAATGCTGAGTTCTTTTGGCGAGTATTTGAGCTCACCGGGTCGTTAGTAGCTTATCTCATGTACAAAGAATTACAAAACAAAGGCTAGGATGAAGAAAAGTATTAAGTGTGCCACCTTCAGGGACAGAAGATCATCGACTGAGAGTCTTCTGGGTAAAGCACCTTAGGAAGTTCACTTCGGAGCTGTAGTCTGAAGTCTGAAGTTAGAAAGACACTTCAGGTGTGTAGGAACTACCGGCTTTCTTCCCGTTATAGAAGAAAGAGAGAAGAATAGTGTGATCAAACTGTTCTTAATCAGGGTGGTACCACGGGCCTGACTCGTCCCTTGCGAGTCAGGTCATTTTTTTTAAAAAGGAGGTAGAGTAATGGATCCTATTTCAACTATTGCTCAAGAAGTCAAGGACGAACTAGAAAGAATAACGGACTTATCTGCTCTAGAGAAGTTTAGGGTAAAATACTTAGGCAAAAAAGGTGCCATTACAAATCTATTAAGATCAATGGGAACTCTTAATAAAGAAGAAAGACCAGTCTTTGGTAAGAGAGTAAATGATCTCTCTAAAGAGGTGGAAGAGAAGCTTATTGCTAAGGAAACTGAATTGAAAAACAAAGCACGAGCATTTCAGCTAAGGTTAGAGACAGTCGATGTAACGCTTCCAGGTAGATCGCCTAATCTTGGCCACAGACATCCGATAAAACAGGTAATGGAAGAGATTGAGACGATCTTTCTTAACATGGGTTATACTGTTGCCGAGGGTTTTGAGGTAGAAGACGATTATCATAACTTCGAAGCATTAAATATTCCCAAAGATCATCCTTCACGGGATATGCAAGATACATTCTGGATTACTGACGATGTTCTTATTCGCACACATACATCTTCGGTACAGACTCGTATAATGGAAAAACAAAAACCACCTATTAGGATTATATCCCCTGGTAGAGTATATCGTTGTGATGATGATGTGACACACTCGCCTATGTTTCACCAAGTAGAAGGATTAGTTATTGATAAGGACATTACCTTTGGTGATTTGAAATGGACTCTTACCTTATTTTTGAAGGAGCTTTTTGGCGAAGAAAGGGAGGTCCGTTTCAGACCTAGCTATTTTCCGTTTACTGAGCCAAGCTGTGAAGTGGATGTAAGTTGTTTTGCATGTGGTGGCAAGGGATGTCGTCTATGTAAACATACAGGTTGGATAGAGATTCTCGGTTCAGGTCTTGTTCATCCTAATGTTCTTAAAAATGTAGGTTATGATCCCAAAGAATTAGGTGGCTTTGCATTTGGTATCGGTATAGAGCGCATTGCAATGCTTCGCTATGGCATAGATGATATCCGACTGTTCTTTGAGAGCGATATGCGCTTTTTAAGACAGTTTTAAGGAGGCGATAGAATGCTAGTACCAGTAGAATGGTTAAAAGAATATATTGACACTGATAAAAAAACAAATGAATTAGCTGAGGCTTTAACTGCTACAGGCTCTGAGGCAGAGGGCTTAGAAACTTTAGGTAGTAGAGTAAAAAACTTGGTAATAGGTAAGATAGAAAAGATAGAGAAACATCCCAATGCTGACAGACTTGTTATCTGCCAAGTAGATGTTGGTGAGATTATCCAGATAGTTACAGGGGCTGACAATGTTAGAGAAGGTGACTTTGTTCCTGTAGCACGGGTTGGAGCAGTTTTGCCAGATGGTACAAAGATAAGATCTGGTAAATTAAGAGGTGTAGTATCAGATGGTATGCTTTGCTCAAAGGAAGAATTGGGTCTTGAAGAAAAATCAGCAGGTATTTTTATCCTTCCAGGAAAAGACTATACACCAGGTGAGGATGCAAACGAGGTTTTAAAACTCGGTTCTGAAGTTTTATTATTTGATATAACACCAGATAGAGTAGACTGCCTTAGCATAGTAGGTATGGCAAGAGAAGTAGGGATCATTGAAAAACAACCAGTTAAGCTTCCAGAAGTAAAAGTTAATGAGATAGAGAAAAAAGCAAGCGAGAAAATTGCGATAAAAATCGAGGCTGATGAACTTTGCCCACTTTATGCTTGCCGTATTATAGAAGGCATTAAACTTGGTCCATCTCCTTTATGGATGCAACAACGTTTAATAGCCTCAGGTATGAGACCGATCAATAATGTAGTTGATATTACAAACTATGTTATGTTAGAGATAGGTCAACCTCTTCATGCATTCGATGCTAATGCTATTGAGGGTGGCACAATAATTGTTCGCAAAGCAAATCAAGACGAGGTTCTTACGACCTTAGATGGTGTAGAACGCAAGCTTGAAGAAGGCATGCTGTTAATTGCCGACCAAAACAAACCTCTAGCTCTTGCCGGTATAATGGGTGGAGAATCTAGCGAAATTACAGACGAAACAACTACTGTTCTTCTAGAGTCTGCTAACTTTGAAAGAGCAAATATTCGCCGAGCTTCACGTAAACTTGGTTTAAGAAGTGAGGCTTCATCAAGATTTGAAAAAGGGCTTGATCCAGAGATAGTTCTCAAAGCACTAGATCGAGCAGCAAGCCTTTTAAATATGTATGCATCGGGGAAAATCTATCAAGGAATAGTCTCAGCAGGTTCTTATAAACCACGAAACACTAAAATAACAACTAGTGTATCGTTTCTTAATCGACGCTTAGGTATCGATCTTAGTGGTGACAAGATGAAAGAGATTCTAGAGGTTGTAGGTTTAGAAGTTGAACTTACCGGTGATGAACTTACTGCGAGTGTTCCAAGCTATAGAAGAGACATTGAAGGTGAAATGGATTTAGCAGAAGAGATAGCAAGAATATATGGCTATGATAACATCGAAGCTACAATCCCTAAAGGCTTACTAGCATCAAAAGGCCTTACAGATAGGCAAAAGGTTGAAAGAATAATTGCTAGAGAACTTGCTAGCTTAGGTTATAACGAGATTATCACTTATAGCTTTTTGTCAGAAAAAAGACTTGAAGGCTTGCCAGGTAAACCAGTGCGTTTAGCAAACCCTCTAAGCGAGGAACAAGCTGTATTAAGAACAAGT
>DUTE01000325.1 GCA_012842235.1 Bacillota bacterium | reverse complement strand
GTGTTGTATCTAAATCAAAGACTCCAACCCCAGCTGTATAGTTTCGGGGATAGACTTTATCGATACCAGTAATACGTCCTAAATCTTCAGCAAGTTTTACATAATAGTTATAGTCAAGGCCTTCAATCTCTAACTGAATTCTTTTGGTCAAACCAGTAAGATTTTCTATGATATCTGTACTTAGGTTTTGTGCTGCAAGTCTTGCTGCTTCTGTAAAAGCCTTATCTACAGCAATTTCTCTTGAAGGATGAATCCCCCTTGCATTTTCTAAAACTGAACCGATCATCTGTTTTGAACCTTGCTTGTATATTTGGAGATTTACGGTTGCTCCGTAAGAATACATACCACCTAGACTCGAAAGCAGGCTAGCTGAAGCCTTCCCTAATACTAATAAATCAGCATCTATTTGTTTTAAGAAATCATCCTCTTTTAGCGTTGAAAAATAGCCATCCTTAACAGGCGATTTAATGATATTAAAACCATTTTTCTTAAGAGTCTCTTCTACAGCACTTTGGCCTGCTCTACCTTGATAATAAAAATCTTCCGCTGTCTCCTCTAAAATAACTACAACCCTAGGATCTCCTGATCTTTTAATCAAAAGCCCTTGTGCTTCAAGATCGTCTTTTAAATCCAGCATGCTAACAAAAGCCCGTATGGCTACGTAACAATAACTTTCATCATAATCTACACTTAAGACACTATATGTTTCTACATATCCTAAAGCCCTTGTCAAAATAGAATCGTTAATCAAAGTAAAATTTTCGGTCTTTGTCTCTGCCGAAACATATACACCTACCCCAGTTTCTACTGCTTTTTTTAAGGCATCGTTAATCGCAGCTTGATAGGCTAATTCTTTTTTTCCATCAATTATTACAGAGACTCCTCTTGCTTCTATCCAACCACTATTTGCCAAAGCAGTTAAAGGTAAAAAAACCAGTAAAAATATAGCTACATATTTTCTCATCGACTAAAACCCCCAGATACCAATACTCCTGTAGAGATCTTTAGAGAGTTTTTGAGAAACCTGCCCGATAGCTTCTTTTATTAGGAAGTCTTTGGTTGCTTCTACACTCTGTTTGGCAGATGTCCTTTCAGCCTTTATTTTGTAGCGGAATTTTTCTTTTTTAGATTGTGCACTGCTTACCTCTACAAAACTTAATTCTACTTCCATATCTATTTGAAGACTAACTTGGATATTTCCCCTTTGATCTTTCTCCTTAAAATCGAGGTTGGCTTTGTTTATATCACCATAGATGACAATATCTTGTCCGAGTATTAAGCCTGTCTCTAAAGCTGATTTTTCGTCAAATCTCTGGAAAAGATATTTACCTTGCTCATTTAGAAAAGACACAACTTTTTCGTAGGGTAAAACCAAAAAATCTCTCTGATTTAAATCTTTAGAGAGCTGGAGAAAAAGATAATTCTCTAAACCAAAATAAGAGGTGGTATTACCCAAATGAACCAGGGCAATCTTTTTTAATTCACTGTTTCGAATCTTGGCAGTTACTTCTTTTAATTTAGGCTCAGCAATCTCCAAGCCAAGAGCATAAGCTTTAGAAAATTCTCTTTCTGCATCTTCAAAATCTCCCTCATTAAGGTACCCAATACCACGGTTGTAGTGCATTTGAGCTAGTTTTTCATTTAATTTACTTAAGCCTAAACGGGCTTGGAGATTTTCATTATCTAAAATAAGTGCCTTTTGAAAGCTCTTATTTGCATCTTCGTATCTTTGTTCCTGATAGCACCTCTCGCCTAAATCTGTATAAAATTTCGTTCCGTTTTTTTGGACATAAAGAAGTTTCACTGATGCATCTTTATAGTTTGGTTTTTTTTGCAAAACAAAGCTGAGCTTTTGATAGGCCCCAAACCAATCGCCTTCTCTAAGAAGCCGCTCTGCTTCGTTGTAAGCACTTTTTACTTGGTTATTTGTTTTGACTGTATTATAGATATATACTCCAAGACCCAAAGATACAAAAGTACCAGCTACAATCCACACTGTATTGTCTTTTTTAGGAGAGGTATTAGATTGAGCTAAAGCCCCTTGAGGCAAAATCAAAAGAAACGCAAGAAAGATGATAGTTGTTTTTCTTAGTTTCATTAGAGAACCTCCTTATATTGCCTGTATAGTATATCTCTTGCTTCTTACTCAATCACTATTACCACCCGGCACTCTTCTAAAAAACCACTTGCCTTATTACTTTGTTGTAAAAATTCTGCATCTGCTTTTGAGATAACAATATCACTTTGATTTGTACCGCTTACACCAATAGCTTGGATTACAACTGGATTATCTCCTACTCGATCTAACAAAAGAGCAGTATCAATATCACGGGTATAAGCAACAAATGTGGATTCTTGTAGTCTATAAGGATCAACCATGC
>DUTE01000324.1 GCA_012842235.1 Bacillota bacterium | reverse complement strand
TAGAACACTATAACGCAAATTCTTATCTTTCAGGTACTCTAGCTTCATTTTTAGTGGCAAATTTTGTCTATGCTGCCCAGGTCTTTTTCCCAGATATAAGTGCTCCTCTTGTTATAGTTGGCGGATTAATGATTTTAGTTCCTGGAGTTGCTATTGCTTCCGCTGTACGAGACATTGTTCAAGGCGAGCTTCTCTCGGGTACAAGTAGAGCAGTTGAGGCCATTGTTATCGCTGGAACATTAGCTGCAGGCTCAGCTTTTGCTCTTGGTCTATGGAGGTGGTAAGATGTCTTCCACAGATATCTTTCTCCAGTTTATAGCAGCATTTTTAGCTTCGGGTGCATTTGCCATGCTCTATAAGATCCCCTTAAACCTACTCTTTTTTGCTTCTTTAGTTGGAGCAGTAGGCTGGATGGGCTACTTGGTAACTGTATCTTTTGCAGGTAGCATAGTAGCTACCTTTATAGCAGCAGCTATAGTCTCTTTGCTAGCAGAGCTTTTTTCGCGGATGCTTAAGACACCTGCTACAACTTTAGCAGTTCCGGGTATAATACCGTTAGTGCCTGGGATGCGGGTTTACAGGAGTATGGAATATTTTTTACTCGGAGATAATGTCAATGGTCTAGACGAGGTAGCTATGACACTACTTGTTGCAGGAGCTATAGCTCTAGGTTTAGCTGTTGTTGGTTCTATGTTCCGGCTTAAAAAGAGGTGATAAGGTGTTTATTGACCACGTATTTATCAAAGTATCTGGCGGCGATGGAGGAAACGGTATTGTTAGCTTTCGCCGTGAAAAATATATTGCACTAGGTGGCCCTGATGGTGGTGATGGAGGAAACGGTGGCTCTGTTATCTTTGAAGTAGACGAAGGCCTAAATACACTGTTGGATTTTAGATATAATAAGCATTATAAGGCCCAAAAGGGAGCCAATGGTTCAGGCGCTAATCAAGTTGGTAAAGATGGCGAAGATTTAATTGTTCGAGTTCCCCCTGGAACAATAGTAAAGGATCGCAATACAGGAGAGCTTATTGGTGATCTTGTTGAGCATAAAGAACGTCTTGTAGTGGCTAAAGGCGGCAGAGGTGGCAGAGGGAATGCACGATTTGCTAACCCCCAAAGAAAAGCACCACGTTTTAGTGAAGCAGGAGAAAAGGGCGAAATTCGCGAATTGGAACTGGAATTAAAGTTATTGGCAGATGTTGGCCTAGTGGGCTTTCCTAATGTAGGTAAGTCTACATTAATAGCTAGTGTATCAAAGGCTAGACCCAAGATAGCTAACTATCCGTTTACAACCTTAGTGCCTAATTTAGGTGTAGTAAAGGTAGGTAACTATCAATCCTTTGTTATGGCAGACATTCCCGGGCTTATAGAGGGAGCTAGTGAAGGGGTTGGCCTTGGACATAACTTTCTAAGACATATTGAAAGAACAAGATTGATAGTCCACTTAGTCGATGCATCAGGAATAGACCAAAGAGACCCTGTCTCTGATGTTCAAATTATTAGGGAAGAGTTAAAGAAATTTAATCCTGAACTAGCTGAAAAACCAGAGATTCTTGTGGCAACTAAGATCGATTTAGGCTGTGAAGAAAATCTTGCTAGGCTTCAAGAGGCCTATGGCGAAGTAATACCAATTTCCTCTGTTACTAAAAGTGGTTTAGATGAGCTTTTGAACTTGATCATACAAAAACTTGCAGAAATACCCAAAGAACATCTTGACGTGCAAAGAGTGAAGAAGTTTTTGTATAATCAAATTCAAAAGCTCATCTAAACCACTTTTAGTAACAGAGGAAATTGGTATTACTTCGCCATAGGCCTCTTGAAGCCTAGCAAGATT
>DUTE01000323.1 GCA_012842235.1 Bacillota bacterium | reverse complement strand
TCTGGAAAGATGTACCGTCTAGCTCCTGGACTAGCTGGTCATAGGCATCACTATCTCCTGCTTTTAACTTTTCTACCAAAGAATAATCTGCCAGTCTTTCCTCTAAAGCCATGTATTCCACCTCATTTGCACCTTGTGTCAAAAGAGTTTAGGCATAATATACAAAATTCTCTTTATATGTATAGTAGCATTTGCTAAACTAATGTTCAAAAGGACAATCTCTAATAGATGTCTTTCGTGAAAAGATGTACATCTACCTTCTTTATATGAATAGCTAACCTATAGGCTGGGTATCATGCCTTTAGATAGACCTTCTTTCAGTTCTTACATCTAATTCTAATAGGAGGTATATTTTATGAAAGTTAGCATCGATCCAGATCTATGTATCGCCTGTGGATTATGTGAAGAGATCTGCCCCGAAGTTTTCGAATTAGGAGATAGAGAAACTGCCGAAGTTATTGGCAAACCAGAAGGTCATGAAGAAGCTGTTGAAGAAGCTGCGGATTCTTGCCCTACAGATGCCATAGAAATTGAAGATTGAACCAAAAAGGACGCCTTAAGCCTTAAGGCGTCCTTTTCTAAATCGTATTTATTGAACAGTTATTGTCGTACTCTCAGAGTAAATACCTGAAGTAATTGTAACTATAACCTCTCCCTTATTTTTAGCAACGAAGTTACCTTCATTATCAATCGAACCAATTGTCGAATCAGAGACGCTCCAAATAGCTTGAGCAGGATATCTCAATGGGAAACGCAAGCTTTGAGGACCAAATGCTTCAGCACTAAAGGAGATCTCCTGGCCTATTTCTACTACAGCAGCTTTGGGAGTAATAACAATTCTATCAATTAGAGGATAAACCTGGTAACTAATCTCATCACCTTTAACATCTACCACAACATAATGGTAAAAGCCGCCAAATTTAGGTGGTAGATATAGCGAACTGCCTGAACCAGCTGAACAAATATACTGAACTCCATCACGGATACGACGGGCAAAACCATGGACATGACCATGGAAAAGCCAGACATTTTTACCACTTGTACGTTTATATTCTCCAAGGAGTTTTTCAAACATCTCTGCTTCAGCAACACTAAAGCCTGTATCACTTCCAGGATTTGGATCATAGGTTGGTATATGCATGGAAACAAAAACATTGTCGATTCCCGGCAGATTACTGGCTTTTCCCAATTCTTCTCTTAACCAAGACCACTGTTTAGAGTCTGAAACAGTAATTCCACCTTTAGCAGAGTTGAGAACAATAAAATAAGAGTTCTTATGAACAAAACTATAATAAGTGTCGCCAAAATATTTGTTAAAATTTCTGTAGTTATTGGACTTAGCAATTTCATGATTAGCGATAACCATCTTATACGGTACTTTAAGGGGTTTTAATGCTTCTACACCTGCTTGATAGTTTTCATCTGTATCATGTTCAATAAGATCGCCTGTATAAATCGCAAAATCAATGTTTTCTTCATTGTTTATCATTTCAATGGAACGTTTTAAGATAACATTGCCAATTGAGCCTGGCGAATTGGCGATAACCTTTGAATCACCAAAGACTACAAAACGAAACTCATCTTCTTTTTGTGGATTAGCTGGTGGTACCAATCTATTGTGCGGATCTTTAACTTCAGTTTCAAAACCTTCTAGAAGTTCAGTTGGAATCTCCTGTGGTAAAACAACCTCTAGATGATCTAGATAAATTGCGCCTTTGCTCTGTCTTTCTGGTTTTGCTTCTACAAGATATAGACGTCGAAGTTTAATAGGAAAATCTATGTCTTGGGGTATATCAGCAGTTACATATTGCCAACCAGTCCAATTTACATTCATAACAAAGTCGATCGGTTTATTGACACCATTTGCATCTGTTATCTCACCGCGAAACCAGTGACCATTGCCATCTCCATAAATCCATAAACCAAGTTTTAATGGTCTTCCAGGTAATTTAATATTAATATTATTTACATAAGCTGCACGGGTTCTTGTGGTGGTAGTAAAATCGTAAGATAACTTTGCTGATAAGTCTCCGCTGTAGACTTGCTCATCGGTAAACTCCAATTTACCGGTAACCTCTGCTGGATAAGTCGAAAAAGACCACTCACGTCTATCCTCAAACCCAGAAAGAAGAACAACCTGTGAGCCAACGACAACTGCTGAAGCTGCCTTCAGTCCTCCATACTCAGCAACAATTACACCTGAAGACATATCTTTTTCAGCATAGAACATATTGTTTAGGACTATTCCTGCATCTCCACGAACATCCCACTTAACTTCATTTGGTTCCACTATCACAGAGAATCCTTCAACATCTGTAGCTTTTACAGTTAATGGTGTGGTTTTACCAATAGATGTAGCTATAGAGTTGGGGATAATTTCCAGTTTAACAAGTTCATCTAAAACATGGATCTCTTGGGTAGCTTCTATGTCTGTTCCTGCAACTTTAGCCTTAAGTGTTGCGTAGCCTTTTTGAAGTGGTTTTAATAATCCATATTCAACTTTAGCAATCTCTGGTTCCACAGTCCAGATAACTTTTGCTTCGTCTATGACTCTGCCATCAGCTGCGTAAACCAGTGCTTTAATTTTTTTATCACTTGCTTGAGAAATGTTAACAATCTCTGAAGGAAAGGAACTGAACTTACCTTGCTCCTCTACCTGTATAGCTACATTATAGATATCATCTTCTTTAACATCGACAAATATACCTAAGCCATTAGGTACTCTGCGCTCACCACCATCAGATGGTCTATTTACCACACTTAAATATTCGTTCCCTGGTTTTTTAACTACCATTGCACTAGATCCACCACCATCTAAGTTTAGTGCTTTATATGCTCCAAGTTCGTTTACGAAAAACTCTGCCATTTCATTTAGTGTAAAGCCTCTACTGCGACCTGAGCGCCCGTCGACAACAACAAGCCATACCTTTTTACCATCTTCACTTATACCAACGGCTGTACGAGGATTAACCCCAGCAATATCACTACTACCAATAGGCATAACTTGGCCTCTATCTACTAAAAATGGTTGTCCTCCAACCATAGCATATATGTTTTCAAGTGATGGATCTGCATAGGCCTTAAAAATAAGTTTATCCCCGACCTTAACCTTGCTTCTTAAAAAATCAGCTTCATCGTTACTACCAGCAACAACAAAGCCACCTTCGGGAAAAAGAACTGAGCCCATGTTCTCGCGGATCTCCTTAACAATATTGTCAGAACCAACAATAACCTCAACATAGTCTCTAGCATTTTTTGTCATGCTACTATAACGCCCTGGTGTAGTTCTGCCCCAATAGCTATCAAATACAGTGATCTTAGGACCAGTTAAGTCAACTTCACAATTTAGTCCATCTACAGGACGTCTAGTACCATCAGGGAAAGTAACATTAAGTAAAAATACTGGTCTGACAAAATCTGCAGTATTTTCAAGATCAATCATAAAACTAGTCCAACCACTTAGGCCAGGCTGCGAAGATTTTACTAGACGACCACTTTGGACATGTGAGCCAATGGGAACACCTGTGCTAGAGATTAAAAAGAAGTCTGCATTTACTGCAGCAATTGCCCCAGATTCTCTAGCCATAGAACTCATGGTTTGTGGACTAGAAAGCCCATTACTGCTAGCTAATGCATCGACTTTCACTCCAGGTTGACTAAGATCTGCTTCTAATACATAGATATCGACCCAGCCAGAATTTGTTTGCAAGCGCATCTCTGTTAATGTTACACCTCTTGCAATCTCTTCTGTTTGGATCTCTTGGCTTAATTTAACAGCAACGCTAGAAAACGAAACACAAAGTATCAAAAGAATAATACTAAGTAAAGTTTTGCGTCTTTTAATCATAGTCCTAACTACCTCCTTAGATAGTGTGCCTAAATCCCCCTAGTACCACAGACATGCAACTTGCTGCTCGCAGTTTAATCTCTCGACATGTTAAACTTAAAACATACAAATTACTCATCTAACCCATAATTTTCAAGAATTTTTAACAAAATCCTTCTATGTAAATTAACAACCAACTATTTATTGTCGAATTAACAAAAAGCAAACTTGAAAGCATATTAGTTATGTAAATATTAAAAAGCTGCCAGCATTTTGCCAGCAG
>DUTE01000322.1 GCA_012842235.1 Bacillota bacterium | reverse complement strand
TTTGGTAAATCGACATTGATTATTAAGCTTTGAAAGAAGTACTAAATCTTCTTATGGATTCAAAGTATGGGGCTATTAAAAGCCTTGATGAGATAGATGCAGTAGGCCATAGAATACTTCATGGACAGGAAGCATTTTCTGAATCTGTTGTTTTAGATCAAGATAAAGTAGAGACCCTAAAGGGATTTATTGAAATGGGTCCCTTACACATGCCAGCAAACATAGGTGGTATTGAAGCATGTTTTAGCTTAATGCCAAATACACCTCAAATTGGAGCATTTGATACAGCTTTTCATGCAACTATACCCCCAAAGGCTCACTTATACGCCCTACCTTATGAACTGTATGAAAAATATAAGATTCGTCGGTATGGTTTCCATGGTACAAGCCATAAGTTTGTGTCGAATAGAGCAGCTCAATTTCTTGGTAAACCACTTGAAGAGTTAAAGATGATCACATTACATTTAGGTAACGGCTCATCTGTAGCAGCTGTAAAAGATGGCAAATGTATTGACACTTCCATGGGCTTTACACCTCTTGAAGGCCTTGTGATGGGTACACGTTGTGGCGATATGGATCCTGCTATAGTTCCTTTTATAGGTAAAAAACTGAATATGACCCCAGATGAAGTCGATGAGTTAATGAATAAAGAAAGTGGTCTAAAAGGTTTTACAGGGCTGACTAATGATATGAGAGATATTCAAGAAGCTAGGGCTAACGGACATAAACTAGCTCAGCTTGTTTACGAGATGTTTATTTATAGAATCGTTAAATACATTGGTGCCTACACTGCTGCTTTAGGTGGCTTAGATGTAATAGTCTTTACTGCAGGTATAGGTGAGAATGATTACGAAGCTCGTCGTGATATTTGTAGAAATTTGAGCTTTATGGGAGTATTCATTGATGAAGAGCTCAATGATGGTTTAAGAGGTAAAGAGACTCGTCTTAGCACTAAAGACTCTAAAGTAGAAGTTTTACTAGTACCTACAAACGAAGAGTTATCCATTGCACTTGACACTTACAGATTAGTAAATAATAGATAGAGATAAGAGATGTAGATCTTATATATAGGGGATGGCAATAATGAATGGTTTTAGACGAGATATAGTTCAATGTGGTAAAAAAATAGTTGACTTAGGGCTTGTTAAGGCTACTTCAGGCAATATTTCATTAAGAGGTGATAACAGTTTTTTTGTGACACCTTCAGGATATCCATTGAGTAGCCTATCAGAGGAGCTTATAGTTGAAGTGGATTCTCATGGTAATGTGTTATACTCTGCCTCTAGTGGGGCTTGTTACGAAAAAATAAAGCCTTCTATGGAGACAAAACTTCATTTGGCAGTCTACAATGCACATCCAACAGCTAAAGCGATTGTTCATGCCCATCCCCTTTATGCTACAATAATAGGTACAATAACGGAAATTAAGCCATTAACCTACGAAGCTGCTGCATTTATTTATCCTATTGATTATGTACCACCAGTTTTGCCTGGAACACCAGAATTAGCAGACTATGTAGGGAAAACGCAAGCTAAAGTTATCGTCCTCAAAAATCACGGTGTTGTGGTTTGGGGGGAGACTTTAGCAGAGTGTATCTTTCGTATGCAAGTAGTTGAAGAAAATGCTGAGCAGATCTTTGTTGCAAAAAGTTTTGGTAAAATGCCTGAAATTCCCCTTGATGAGGTTTTAAAGCTTAGTTAAAAAGGAGTAATGATAAAAGGATGAAGCGCTTGTCATATCTTGGTCTAGCTGTGGCTTTAATTTGCATTGCAACAATGTTAATTCAAGTACCAATCCCAGCAACAAAAGGCTTTTTAAATCTAGGAGACAGTCTAGTTATGATCTTAGCCGTTATTTTTGGGCCAAAATTTGGCTTTTGGGCCGGTGCTGTTGGCTCTTCTCTAGCTGATATTCTTTCAGGGTATGCTCATTGGGCTCCTTGGACTTTTATTATTAAAGGCTTAGAGGGTCTTGTTGTAGGAGCAATTGCCTCAAAATCTTTTGGCAAGGGAAATGTAGGCAGGTTTAGGACAACTTTCGGAGTTATATTAGGGTCTGTGGTTATGGCATTTGGCTATCTATTTGCAGGAGCAATCATGTACGGTTGGGCGGTATCCTGGGTCGATATGACTGCAAACATAGTGCAAGGAATTGGTAGTGCAGCTATATCACTCCCTGTATTATATGCTTTAAGAAGACTACCTTTTTTGTCGAAGAACTCAGAAAAGAATATCTAGTCAAGGAAAGGGGTAAAGTTGTGCATCGTGTTACATTAATACCTGGTGATGGAATTGGTCCAGAGATAACTGAAGCAGTAAAAGAAGTTTTTTCTAGTGCTAAAGCACCTATTGAATGGGATGTAGTACAAGCTGGAGAAAGTGCTCTTAAAACAGAAGGGGATCTCTTACCATTAAAAACACTTCAGTCTTTATCCCTGAATAAAGTAGCACTAAAAGGTCCAATAACAACGCCAATTGGCACAGGTTTTCGCAGTGTGAACGTATCTCTTAGGCAAAAATTTAACTTATTTGCCTGTGTAAGACCTTATAAAAACATGCCAGGTGTGTCATCACGTTATGAAAATGTAGATATAGTTGTTGTTCGGGAAAACACAGAAGACCTGTATCGTGGCATTGAGTTTGCTCCAGGCTCACCTGAAGTAGCTATGATTACAGAGATGAGCAAGGGATTAATTGCAACCGATGCGGCTGTTTCCATTAAGTCTATTAGTGCTACAGCATCAAGAAGTATTGCTAAATATGCTTTTGATTATGCTAAAGCCAACGGGCGTAAGAAAGTAACAGCTTCTGCTAAAGCTAATATTATGAAATTTACAGATGGGCTTTTTTATGAGTCTGTCCGTTCAATTGCTAAGAATTATCCCGAGATTGAATATAATGAGGTTTTAGTTGATGCACTGTGCATGAAACTTGTGCAAGATCCTGTCGAGTTTGATGTTTTGCTATTACCAAATCTTTACGGGGATATTGTTTCAGACCTTGTAGCAGGTCTAGTTGGTGGTTTGGGCATGGCGCCAGGTGCTAACATAGGATCAAAAATGGCTATATTCGAAGCTACTCATGGTTCGGCACCTGATATTGCTGGAAAGAATATGGCTAATCCAGCTGGGTTGCTGTTATCTGCTACAATGATGCTAGAGTATTTAGGAGAAGTAGATATTGCCAAGAGAATTGAGACAGCTCTTTATACTGTCTTAAATGATGGCAAGTATGTAACAAAGGATCTAAACCCCAACGGAGTTAGTACAACAGAGATGACAAAAGCAATTGTAGCAGCGCTGTAAAGCCAATAATTAGGTATGTGTTTTGGGGGCAAAACGGCGCAGCTTCCGGTTGAAGAAGCTGCGCCTATTCTTTGCTTTTTTCTTAAAGAGAACGATTTACTCATGTGGCATTATGAATTTAGCATAAAGGTGTAGTATAATTTGTTAAGGACAAAGACGTTTATGATTTTACTGGGGGTTTTTTACTTTGATTTCTTATGCTAAAGACGGAGGAATGTAATATGGTAGATTCTAGACTGGATAAGATGGCTGCTAGTTGGGCTAAAAAAGTCCAGAAGGCTGCTTCACAGAAAATAACTAGCCGCACATTTACGGCTTTTAATACTAATGTGGATGTGGTTGTCCATATTACTAATGAGAACTTAAACAGTATTATGGAAAAAAATACGAATATTGTTGCTGATAATTTAGCACAGGATTTTACAAGGCAAGCAGATTTAATTAATACACCAGAAGCATTTTTGTCAACTTTGCTTGGGGCGATGCAAGAGGGGAAATCCTTATATGCTATTACAAGTTCAGATGAATTTCTTGGCTGGCTAGAAGAGTCTTTTCCAGAGGCCAATGAGATCTTAGGTGGCCAAGCTGGTATTGTAGCCAATCAATTAAGTTCATTAGATGCACAGGCTGCAGTTTATTCACGTCTTCTATCACCGAAACAGGCTGCACTTTTTAGAGACGAAGTTTTGTCACCGAAAATAGAAGATAATCGTTTGAAACTCGATTCGGTTAAAAAAGTCGCTCGTGAAGAAGATCAGTGCAAAACAAACTGGATTTTTGAATATGCTAAG
>DUTE01000321.1 GCA_012842235.1 Bacillota bacterium | reverse complement strand
TAAAGCATCAATTGACTCATCTTGCTCAATCTCTATCTCCAAATTAGTAAGCAATTCTATTAATATTTCTTTGTCTTCTTTAATCTCATTAGTTAGGATTTTAACACTAAGTTCGGTTTGCCTTAATGTATCAATCTGTGCCATAACTTTTTCATAGTTAATTCTCCAGGCAAGCATCTCTTTAGGGGTCAATGGAATCATACCCGTTTTTTGCCACAATAAAGTCCATTCTTTATTCAAATCATCAAGTTTTTTGTCTAAACCTTCTTTTTGTTGGTAGAAAGAATCTAGTTTTTCCTTGTTTATCTTTATATTCAAAGCTAACTGTGACTTAGTGGCAACTTTTTTAGAATCGTGTCTCATTATATCGGCTAGCTTGTCTGCTTCAACTACTGCATCTTCATAGACTTTATAAAGCGGTTGTCCCTGTTGATATGCTTCAAACTCTCCTAAAAATGCATTTTTCTCCCCAAGCCAAGCTTGTAAAATCAACCCCCAACCTCTATCCCTATGTTCTCTAATCTCTTTTAGTGCTTCTTCTGAGGGTACATCTCCACCGATTCGTAATTCTCTAATTTTAGCATTATCATCAAAGATCGCTTTATCAGTTTCTCTAATAAGTCTCTGTGTCTCTTCAATTTGGCCGTTAATATTAGCAAAACTATCTAAATACTTTTCTAAAGTGACCTCTAGAGGTACTTCTAGGCTTTCAAGTTCTTGTGCTGACCCACTAAAAGGAGCTAGTTTAAGTAGTTCTGTGGCAATTTTCCGTTCAAGATTTAGAATAGACTCTTTAACCTCTTTTAGTTGTTCTGTAAGATTACCTTTCTTTTGCACACGCTTAAGAAACGCTTGCAGTTTAGTTGGCTCTTTAATATCACCAATATCTCTTTTTCTAGACTCATTCCCTTTTAACGAGTCCTTTATTGTCTCAACCTCTTTCTCTGCGGCATCTAACTGACTACGAATTGGTTGATACTCATCTATAAGCTCTTTAGCTGCTTCTATGTGGGAAATTGCTGGGCGGTATCTTTCTATATTCTCTAGCCCTTTTTCTTCTGGATATAATTCTTGGAAAAGAGAGGCAATCTCTTGCTCTAGGCTCAAACTTTCACCTTGTACAATAGGTAATGTCTTTGCATATTCTCGGTAAAGACCTAGCCTTTGGTATAACTCAAGGATTTTCTCTCGCTGTTCAATTATACCTTGAGGAATAACAAGGTCTTTTTTATTTTTTTCCAAGGCTTGAATCCTTGTTTTTGCTTTAAGTCTATCTCTATTTGCCTGTTCAATATAGGCTTCAGCATCTAAACGTTCTTCACTTGCGTTTTCAGACAAAACAGCAATATCTTTTAGGCTGTCTAGTTGTCTGGTTTTTTCGCTTCTTTTAGATAACAGTGGCAGTGTTCTGCTTAGGCGTTCTAACCTAACAATCTCTTTTTGGATCTCTTGAATCGAACTAATAAGGTTTCTAGTCTTTTTAGCTTTTGTCTGGTAATCGTCTTCTAGTCTTTGCCAATCTCCCGCCATAAGTGAATATTTGGCAACTGATTTAAGAGAAGTTCTGTATTGTTGAGAAAGGCTATTTACAGGTGGGTTTTGACCCCTTGATTTATAAAGTTCACTTGCCCTTTGGTCTAACTCGTTAATAAGCGCACGTAAACTAGTAATTCCCGAAGCAGCTTCAAATAGACTTTCATCGACACTGCCTCCTGATTCTAAAAGGCGTTGGCCTCCTTCTGAAAGCCTTTGATGATTTAGACCAAACATGAGCTCAAAAGCGGTTCTATCTACCGCCCCAAGATATGTAGCTAATACATCAAGATCTAAAGGAGTACCATCTAAGTCTAAAATCGTATTGGTTCTACCTTTGCGACGAACAAACTCTATTTTTTGTCCATCTGAGCGAGTTAAACCTGCACCGATTCTAAGATTTTTATCTAAATGAAGATAACCATCTGTAGTATTATTAGGAATCCCATAGAGAATATCAGTAAAGGCTCTAAGAGTTGTACTCTTTCCCGCTTCATTCGGACCATAAATTAGATGAAAAGTACAACCATCGATAAAATCGATCTTTTGCTCTATAAAGGAGCCATAAGCAATGAGATTCAAATAATCAAATTTCATTCGGTAAACTCCTCTCTCGTGAGCAACTTATTTATAACAAGCTGTTCTACTTC
>DUTE01000320.1 GCA_012842235.1 Bacillota bacterium | reverse complement strand
TCTATTGGCAGGGCTTACCCCAGAGCATATGTTTATAGATGATAACGACTTAGTCGACTATTCTTCAGAGGTTAATGTTTTGGGCAGGTCCAACAGATTTTTTGTTTGAAGAAGGTCATTCTAAAAAAGCAGAAGAGATTGCCCAATTTTTCCTAGGGGGATCGGTAAAGGATATTCCAGAGATATATCAAGAGGCAAGTCCTATTAACTATCTTCAGCCTGATTCTCCACCAGTCTATCTTGTTCATGCCAATAAAGATAGTCTAGTCCCATATGCTCAGTCAGAGAAGTTCTACACCAAAGGCAAGACTATTGGCGCACAGGTAGATCTTTTAACAGTGCAAAATGCTGACCATGGATTTCCTTCATCAAAGATAATACCAATAACACCTAATCCTTTTGTAATTATTGAGATGTGTCTCCAATTTTTTGCGGAACACCTATAAAAAAACTGGGAGTAAGGTTTAGCGTTACTCCCAGCTTTTTATTTTGAACTCTTTTTTAACCTTCTTAAGGTTAACAGATACCAACTAGATTCAGCACAATACCATGGATAGGGGTAATTCATACTACCATATGTTAGCTCAACAGAATCTAGATATTTTACCACATTGTCCCAATCGCCGATTTTAGCTGCTGTGTAGGCCATCAATGACCAAGGAAAGCTATCTAGATGGCCCAGTTGTGTCCATTTAGGGAATCGACTACTAAAATCAGACCAAATTATGGAGGTTTGCTCTTCTGTTGCAAGATCAAAAGCTATAGCCATTAATTGAGCAGTCATATCTGGATAGAAATTAGATGTGTCTGTAATGAAAAGGACACCTTTTTCATCTTTAGCAAAGGAAAAATATTTACCTTGCCACATCTTTTGTAAGCTTTGCTCGATTAAATCAGCATCTTTATAGACTTTTTCTGCTTGTTCTGGTTTGTTATAGAGATTGTCAAGAAGGTAGGCCCAATCTTTTAGTCCTAACCATACTTCTAAGTTGTCCATTAAGTATTTGATTTTGTAGTTCTTTTTAGCAAAGGTAAGACCATCTTCAGGGTCTCTTGTTGCATAGATGGCTTCAGATATTAAACAAAGCTCAGGTTCTATTTCTAACAAAAATTCTTCATCATGAGTTGTATCATAATAGCGACGCATTAGTGTTAGAAATGTAGCAGCATAAGAATCTGAAGAATCATAGTCCTTTGTTGGTGTAATTTGGTTGGGGCCTGTTATTTTATAATCGTATATGGTGCCGCTAATACCAAGATTATCAGGTTTGTTTAAGTGGTTAATATACCAAATAGCCCATTTTTTGATGACAAGACCATACTCTAGGTTATCCGCAAGTCCCCAAAGAGCTAGATTAGCAAAGTATGGATTTATGTTTGCACCAAATGGAGTCATAGTGATATACCCGTCTTGACTTTGAAGTGTAAGTACGTATTCTTCGTGTCTTAAAAGTACTTCAGACCATGGTAAAGCCATAGAGCAAGCTTCAATAGGCATTATTAGTAAAAACGACAATATGCAGATAAACCTAACAGAAAAAGACATCAAATTCGCCTCCGTGATATATCTAAAGGCTACACTTGAGACTTCACTTTTTTGTAGAACTGACTATGCCTCTTCTGATTGCTTAGACTTACTAGAGGACATGACAAATCTCATAGCAATTAAAATAATAACAATACCGACAGCTTTATTCCAGGTAATAGGTTCATCTAAAAAGATCCATGCTAAAATCGATGCAAATACTGGCTTGGCAAAGAACACACTTGAGCCAGCTGTAGTATCTAATACTGAAAGACCAGTAAAAAAAGCATAATAGGCAAGGCCTGTGACAAATACTCCTAGATAGAGAAGTCGTAGATAGTTATTTGCATTAATCTGCCAAACCGATTGATTGTTGACAAAAAGAAAGAGCCAGTTTACAGCACCACCAAAGAGAAAGGAAATGCTATTTACAGTAAGACTACCAAGTTTTACTGTGAGGTTTTTACCTGCAACCGTATATAGACCAAACAAAGCAGCAGCTCCAAGAGAAAGAAGCGGCCCAATTATATTGTCTGTTTGCATTCCTCCAGTAACAAAAAACGAACCGAGTATACCTAAGAGAATACCAATAATCTGGTTAGGGGTAGGTTTTTCTCTTAATAGAAGAGACGAGAACAAAGCGACAAATATGGGGTTTGTACTAAAAAGGATTGCTGAGGTTGATGCAGGAGAGTATTTTAAGCTAAACTGTAACAGATTCATGGAAAAAACGGCATTGAGAAGTCCTAATAGAAAGAGCCACAAATAATCTTTACCACTTAGTTTAGTCCCTTCTTTTTTCATATGATATAAAGCAAACGGTAATAAAACTAAACCACCAACAAAAAATCTAAAAGCGTTGACAAAAGCGGTGTCAATTGAAGTAAGAGTGTGTCCAACAATTTCAAATGTACTGAAAAGAAAAATTGTTAGAAAAAGAAAAAGATATCCTTTGAGTTTTTGAGACAATAGTATCACCCTTTTTATTATAGTTGCTGATGTTATATTACCCATCTGAACGTGGCTTCCCTGTAGGATTTAAGTAATTATGGGAGAATATAGAAAAAGGAGGTGTATGAAATGCGTTTTGAAAACAAAGATGGTAAAGTGACTTTCAACGGAAAGGAAATAAAAAGCAAAGGTCTACGTTTATTTCTTGGTATTATTAGTGTACTTCTTGCAGCTCTAATTGTTGAGATTGTTATAGCTGTTTTGCTACCTGTTTTTGGCCTTTCGATTAATTTAAGTGGAGTTTTATATTTCGCCTTAGTGATAGCGGTAATTGTAATCATTCCAACAATATTGGCAGGAAGTTTAATTACTGGAGTTGTTACAGGTTCTATAGAAATTTTTTCTTCAAGTAAATCTAAAGAGAAGGAAGAAAAAAAAGATGACAAAAAAGGTAAGCAAAATTAGGTTGAAAAATAATTATAGGCTTTAGGTTACCAAGTCAATACTAAACACCTTTTTT
>DUTE01000319.1 GCA_012842235.1 Bacillota bacterium | reverse complement strand
GGCATCTTTGCCGCACTCATTTCCGCCATTACTCAGCCCTCCATTATACGACTGAGACTCTGATAAGCCTCATTAAGCTTTGCAAGCTCTACTTCAATTAAACTCCTTTTTTCTGTTGTCACATTGAAGGTGTTACCTGTTACTTCTCCTAAAACAGCGACGCTCACACCTTCCTTTTCAGCCATTTCTTTAACAGCATAGAAAGCTGCTTTTTCTAGTGCCACTACTGCACGAGATGGCTTTTCACCAAAAAGAGTTATGTGTGGTTCAGTTTCAGGTATTGTTACCTTAATACCTTTATTTGCTGCAAGTGCCATCTCCGAAAGAGCTATAGCCAATCCACCATCTGCTATATCATGAGCAGCTGTAATTAAACCTTCATCAACTAAATTAACCAGTAATTTTTGCATAGCTCTCTCTTGTTCCCAATCAATTGCAAAGACTTCGCCTTTAACTTGATCATGAATTATCTGCAAGTATGAAGAAGCGTTAAGTGAATTGCCTTCGTTATCACCTAAGAGAATCAGAATATTGTCTTCCTTAGGTGCTATAGATACATAATTTTCGCCTTCAGTAACACCTACAACACCAATAATTGGTGTTGGATAAATACTTTTGTTTGCCGATTCGTTATAAAAACTCACGTTTCCACTAACTACTGGCATATCAAGCTCTGTGCACGCTTTAGCAATTCCTTCAACACTTTCTACAAAAGTGTAGTAGACCTCTGGGTCTTCTGGGTTGCCAAAGTTTAAGCCGTCTGTTACTCCTAACGGCTTTGCACCTGTTACAGCCACATTACGAGCGGCTTCAGCGACAGCAAGTTCAGAGCCTCTTCTAGGATCTAAATAACAATACCGACCGTTACAATCTATGCTAAAGGACAGACGCTTTTTGCTATCTTCAATACTAATAACCGCACCATCGCCACCTGAAGCAACTAATGTTTCTCCGCGAATATTTGCATCAAATTGTTGGTAAATCCATTTTTTCGAGGCAAAATCAGGATAAGAAAGAAGCTTTAACAATACATCTTCATAGTCATCAGGTTGTTCTACATCCACTGCCACTTGAACCTCATCCAAATAAGCTGGTCGTCTTGAGGCTGGATGATAGATTGGAGAAGAGGCTAAAGCTTCAGCTGGAACTTTAGCATAGACTTCGCCTTTATAAGTGACACTCAACAGGCCATCATCTGTTGTTTTGCCACAGACAGCTAAGGGAATCTCGTGTTTGGCAAAGATCTGCTCAATTTCTTTTAGATTTTCTGGTTTTATAATTAACAACATGCGCTCTTGGCTTTCAGAAAGCATTATTTCATACGGGGTTAGGTCTGGCTCTTTTAATGGTACATTATCTAATACTAAATCGATGCCAACCCCACCCTTGGCAGCCATTTCTGCTGATGAACTCGTAAATCCAGCAGCACCCATGTCTTGAATTGCCTCTACTAATTTCTTATCAATTACCTCAAGACAGGCCTCAATAAGCCTTCTTTCGATCTCTGGATCTCCTTCCTGAGGCTTTTCTGGTTTTTCTTGATCTTCTTTACCTAATTCTACAGATGCAAACGTAGCACCATGGATCCCTTCACGTCCCGTAGGAGCTCCTGCTACTAAAACAGTCAAACCAACGCCTTCAGCTTTAGAGGTTGCAAGATCTGCTTTCTTAGCTACACCAATAGCCATGGCATTTACTAAGGGGTTAAACTTATAGGAGTCGTCAAAATAAATCTCTCCTCCTACAGTTGGAACCCTAACTGTATTACCATAGTAAGCCATACCTTTTACTACTTCTTTGAAAAGATAGCGAGTATGTTCATCATCGAGTTTGCCAAAGCGCAACGAGTTTAAAACTGCAACTGGCCTTGCACCCATTGTGAAGATATCTCTTAAAATACCACCAACACCTGTTGCTGCACCATGAAAAGGCTCTACAGCTGACGGGTGGTTGTGGCTTTCCACCTTAAAAACTACAGCCAAATCATCTACTTCAACAAACCCAGCATTTTCTTCTGTGCCTTCTTGGTTTTTGGGAAACTTATGAAACTGTGACTTAGAGTGCTTGTACCCACAGTGTTCAGACCACATTACTGCAAAAAGTCCT
>DUTE01000318.1 GCA_012842235.1 Bacillota bacterium | reverse complement strand
TAGAATGGATCGGCAATATCCCCAAACATTGGCAAATAGCAAAATTAAAGACCACAATCAGTTCATTTACCATGGGCTCTACTCCAAACACAAACAATGGAAAATACTGGTCTAATGATCCTCAAGAAGGTATCCCCTGGGTTTTAATATCAGATATTACTGCATCTAATATTTACCTAGATACAACTGAAAAATATCTTTCTCGAGAGGGGCTCATTTCTAAAAACCTTGAAATCTTAGAACCAAATACAGTACTTTTTTCTATCTATGCTTCAATTGGCAAAGTAGCTATCCTTACAATGCCTGCTGTAACAAACCAAGCAATTGTTGGCCTTAAACCAAATTGCAATCTGATAACCTCTGAATTTCTTTACTATGCTCTAACCTACTCCACTACTTATCTACCTTATATCTATAAAAGCACAACTCAAAAAAATCTAAGTCTTGAATCAATTAGAGATATCCCTCTACCTCTTCCACCAGTTGCAGAACAAGAACATATAACCTCTTTCCTTCATACTAAACTCAAACAAATTGATGAGATAATCGAAAAAAAGAAGCAGATGATTGAGCTTTTAAAAGAAAAAAATGAAAGACTCATCTTAAATACGATCTCTAAAGGCCTCGTTTCTGTACGCCAAATGAAACCCTCAAACACTAATTTGGGAGATATCCCCGAACACTGGAGAGTAATAAAGCTTAAGTATCTTACTAAATCTATTAAAAGCGGTGACAATCCTGATTTTAGAGTAAGCAAAACCGATCAAGTAGTGCCATTATACGGAGCTAATGGCATCATAGGTTATACTGACAAAGCAAATATTAATGCCCCTGTAATTGTTGTGGGGCGTGTAGGGTCTGCTGGGAAAATCCATCTAATATCAGAACCTGCTTGGGTCTCTGATAATGCTCTTATAGCTGAAGTCTTTATAGATCTAGTAGACCTATCTTTTTTGTACTATCAGCTTGTTGTAGCAAATCTTAGTAAAATGTCCTCAAAAAGTGCTCAACCATTAATAACCGCTTCACACTTAGCTAACTGTCTAGTTGTTCTTCCTCCCCTAGAAGAGCAAAAAGAGATCGCTCGGTTTTTAGACAAAGAGACTGCAAAAAACAATTCTTTGATTGATAAAATAGAAAAAAGCATTGCAAGACTCGAAGAATACCGCTATGCTCTCATAAGTAAAGCTGTGACTGGGAAAATTTGCTTAACCCCAGTATTGGAACTTTGAACCATATAATATTTTGTGATAATAAGTTAAAAGGCCTCTTGAGCACCTTTGTTGCTCAAGAGGCCTTTTTCTTTATAGCCAAGATCCATATTTTTTGATATAAATCTTTTTCACTATTTGCATAAGAAGACAGTAGCCTAGCAGTATGCCTATTAACCAAGGAAAGTAAGCAAGTGGCAAAGGTTGTAGGCCAATAGATGCTCCAAAAGTTGTATAGGGAATAATTACACCAGAAGCAATTATGAGTGATGTCAAAAGAAGTACAGGGGGTGCTGCATTACTTTGGATAAACGGAATCTTTTCTGTACGAATCATATGAACTATTAAAGTTTGAGAGATAAGCCCAACAACAAACCAGCCTGAATGAAATAGACTTTGCTTGGCTACGGTGTTTGCTCCAAAGACATGCCACATAACCCAAAAAGTAGCTATATCAAATATAGAACTTATAGGGCCAACAAAAACCATAAATCTGCCAAGATCATCCGCATCCCACTTACGTGGTTCTCTAAGATATTCTTCATCCATATTATCCCAAGGAATAGAAATCTGAGAAATGTCATAGAGAAGATTTTGTACTAAAAGTTGGACTGGAAGCATGGGTAAAAATGGCAAAAAAGCACTTGCGACAACAACACTAAAGACATTACCAAAATTAGAACTGGTAGTCATTTTAATGTACTTGACAATATTGCCAAAGATTCTTCGCCCTTCAATTACACCTTTTTCTAAAACCATTAAGCTCTTTTCTAGTAATATAATATCCGCTGACTCTTTGGCGATATCTACAGCGTTGTCTACGGAAATACCAACATCAGCTTCCTTAAGGGCCGGTGCATCATTAATTCCATCACCCATGTAGCCTACAGTATGTCCCTTATCTTTTAATAGTCTAATCACTCTTGCTTTTTGCATTGGTGTTAACTTAGCAAAGACATAGACATCCTCAACAATCCTAGATAATTCCTCATCACTTAAGTGGTCTAATTCGTTACCTAAAATTATTTTGTCTACAGGCAAGCCCACATCTCTGCAGATTTTTCTAGTAATATTTTCATTATCACCAGTAAGAACTTTTACTGCAACACCATGTTTTTGTAAAGCTTCTATTGCCTCTTTAGCTGTTTCTTTTAATGGATCTAGAAAACCTATATAACCCATTAAAACCATATCACTTTCATCTTTGACACTAAATAAGCCTTCTTTGGGAATCTCGTTTTTTTGAGCTACAGCAATAACACGCATACCGTCATTGTTAAGCTTTGCAACCATCTCAAGAACTTGTTTTTCAATGCTTTCATCAAGTTCAATAACTTTTCCATCGAACTCTGCATACCTACAGATTGAAAGCATTTCTTCTACTGCACCTTTGGTAACAAGTTGCCTTTTGTCATTTTTATCTTCAAGTACAACTGACATTCTTCTTCTATTAAAATCAAAGGGAATTTCATCGACTTTAGTGTACCTTTTCTCTAAATCTTTGAACCCTTTTTTAGCACCAAATTCCAATATAGCCACATCTAAGAGATTTTTAAGTCCTGTTTGGTAATAACTATTTAGATAAGCATGTCTTAAAACCCGATCATCTTCAATTCCATGGATATTTAAATGTTTTTCAAGAACTATTTTATCTATAGTTAAAGTTCCGGTCTTATCAGTACAAAGAATATCCATAGCACCAAAATTTTGAATCGCATTTAGATCCTTTACTATTGTCTTTTGTTTAGCTAATGTAACAGAACCTTTAGCTAGATTTGTTGTAACAATCATAGGAAGCATCTGAGGGGTAAGCCCTACAGCTACCGAGATCGCAAATAGAAACGCATCTAGCCAGTCCTTTTTAGTAAATCCGTTTATTAGAAACACTAAAGGTACCATAATTAACATAAAACGAATCAACAATAAACTTACACTGTTTACACCTTTTTCAAAACTAGTCTCTACACGTTTATCTTTGAGTGATTCTGCCATAGAACCAAAATAAGTTTGCTTACCTGTAGAAAGAACAACTGCTGTAGCTGCACCACTAACAACAATACTACCCATAAAACAGATATTCTCTAAATCAAACAAAGCATATTCCCGGGAATTTCTAAGTCTTTTGCCGAATTTTTCCACAGGCTCCGATTCTCCTGTAAGAGCAGACTGGGATACAAATAGATCTTTTGCAGAGATAACTCTAATATCAGCAGGAATCATGTCTCCCGCTGCAAGATGAATAATATCACCTGGAACAAGATCTTTAATGTTTATTTCTTGAACACCTACATCTTTACGCAAAACATCGGTTGTTGCGTAGATCATCTGTTTAAGTTTATCTGCTTCTTTATTAGAACGATATTCTTGAAAAAACCTTAGTAAACCACTTATACCTATCATAATGGCAATAGAAATTACTGTTGTCCAACTTGCTTCTTTGGGCCCTGCTATCCTTACATCCATAATATAAGAGATGATCCCTAAAAAAAACAAGATCGCATTAAATGGATTTGCAAAGGCACGAAGCATATCCACAAACCAAGGAATTGGTTTGTGATATTCGATATCATTAGGACCATATTGTTCTAATCTAGTATCTACTTCTTTAGATGATATACCTTCGGCAGTAGTATCTAAAAGAGAAAACAAATCGGAAAGTTTCTTCTCAGAACAGCCATAGAGATAGTCAGTTACATTGTAGTTAATGGATTCTCTTTTTGTTTTTTTCATTGTTATCCCCCCAAGAGAAAATAGTTGCCCTAGAACACTTTTAAGATCGTTTCGAAATAAAGGGGGAAATACATAGCTTACAACTAAAACTATTAGTCTTTAGGCTGATATCTGCCTGTGAGAGATTGGCCTTCTTCCCTACTTACCAGTTGTAACCTACATAAACTGACCCCTTTATCCCGTTTTCTATCGTCATAGTCCATATCTCTCACCTCCAAAAATAGTTATGATTGATCGCAATTAGAATAAAAAATGCCCTTACCATTGCTTGAACGATGGTAAAGGCATAAAAATAATCAACCTTTTTCTCTCGTTCAAGCTTTAACTCCGTAAGGCAGTGAAATTGCATTAGACTAAGCCTTCTCGACAAAGTCTGTTGACCTACTCATGTTGTCTCCAACTTTCTGCGGCAGCAATCCATATCCTCACGGTAGCCTCACCTACCGAGACTTTATTCTGTTTTTTCCT
>DUTE01000317.1 GCA_012842235.1 Bacillota bacterium | reverse complement strand
TGGGTATTCAAGGGG
Organism: Bacillota bacterium; assembly: GCA_012842235.1. Lineage (GTDB taxonomy): Bacteria > Bacillota > DTU065 > DTU065 > DTU065 > DUTE01. The sequence goes on along the minus strand of DUTE01000317.1, from coordinate 2,565 downwards.
CGGCACCTAATTTTCCAAATACAAGAAGATAATTAAAGATAACATTAACAAAAACAGTAGTCCAGCTTACAGCCATAGGAATTTTACTATTGCCTACACCTAGCATAAAACTTGAGATAGTCTTTGAAAAAAGACTAAAAGGAAGCCCGAAAGATCTTATAGTCATGTAGCTAAGGGCTAGGGCTTTTACTATCTCATCTGGTTTGGTAATAGTAAAATACCAAGCAAACAATTTTGGTAATAAAAACGCAATTGGCGAAAGAAGCAAAGCTAAACAGATAAATTGTTGAAACCTTTTTCTAATAAGATCTTTATCATTGGCACCAAATGCTTGAGAAACAAGAATCATTGTTGCACCGACTGTACTTCGAAAAATAGTACTTGTTGCTAAAAATAGAGTACTAGCAACACCAACAGCACCAAGTTCAATTGGTCCAACTCGTCCCATAAAAATAGTGTCAAAGGAACCAAGTAAGGTAAATGCTAGATTAGATGCTATTAGCGGGCCTGCTAGTTTTAATAGCTCAGATGTTTCTAAAAAGTACTTTTCTTTTGTCCATCGCATTGAACCCCTCCTACTGTGTCGATTAGTCAATTACAAGTAATGGACTTTGTATATAACTACAAAAAAACTTCGCCAACCGATGACGAAGTATCAGTCTCAAGGTCTTGCTAATATTTTTTTATTAGCAAAATATACTTTTTATCATTTACATCTATATTTTATCACAATTTCTCTCATCTAGGCAAAGTGTGAGGCACTTTGACAAATGGCTCTAGCACACTCTATTAGGCTGTACCTAAACAAATCCCTGTCTATGTCTACTTTCCACTATACTTAGAATGTAGACCGATTGCTCTTTAATTAAGTATTAACTTGAACAATTAAATGGCATAAGTGGCAACTACGCAAAGCTAGATTCTGCAGTAAAACTAGTATCGAATATCCCTTAAACAGTACATACAAATGTTTTACTTCTTAACATGAAAAACTGGTATCACTTTGTCATAGTTTTAGATGAATATGGTACAACGTGTATGAGATTATCACGCTAGATAACTCCTAAAGCAACTGGTTAGAAATCATTATAACGAGTTGCTTTAGAGACTTAAAACCTTATGTAACCTCACTTGCTCTTCAGAGGCTTAGTTTTTTGTCTACTAGCTTTATCTAAAAAGATGGTACCAATCTAGAACTAGCAGACTTCGACTTAACAAAATGCTCGAATCTGTCGAACTCAATAAATTAAACTTTAGAGAAAACATCAAAACAGCCTTTTTCTAAACCCATTAAATGCTCGAATCTTTTTCGGCTATTATTATACATAAAAGACTGGAAAATTGACAATTACAATTGTTTTTTGCTAATTAGGCAGGATTGTTTGTGCGTTATGCTAATATTTTTATTAAAATAACAAACGGGGTGATAGAATTGAGAAAAAAGTTCTGTTTAGTCGCCCTTCTACTTCTTCTTTCACTTGCTTGTAATGCTGTGGATATTGAGGTTTGGATTATCGGCTGGAGTAATGAATTTGAAAAAGTCGCCGAAAGTTTAATTGCTAGAGAATTCACGCCCAAAACTGGTATTGAAGTTAATATCGTTCCTTTATCCTGGGGTGATGGCGATAAGGTTATTTTAGCCCTGATCTCGGGCGATGCTCCTGATATCGTCACAGCCAATGTTGTTGAATTAGGTATAAGAGGTTCCCTTCTCGATCTTAGAAAAACCTTTGGTAAGGAGTTTGATGAATTAGAAGCACAACTTTTTCCAGCAATTACCAAACAGTTACATTTTGGAGACACAAGATTTGGTGTCCCTCAGAATGTCAGTGTTATGAACGCTTGTTACCGTAGCGATGTTTTAGCTGAAATGGGCTTTGAGATTCCAAACACTTGGGATGACGTCCGTGCTATGCTGCCAAAGCTACATGCTAATAAGAGAGATGCTGGCTTTTTTTATGGAAGCCCTGCCTCCAACAGTATCTGGGGTGCTTATACTCTAATCACTCAGCACGGTGGCAACTTTTTTAATACTGACGGTTTTTCCTCTGCTATGGATAGCCCTGAATCGATCAGAGGATTTACCGAATACATCGAGCTTTATACTAAACATAGTATGCCTCAGGCAGGCGCTGGTATCTCCCAGTTTAGGACTGGCGAGTGGGTAATGTTTATTGAGGGTTATTGGACCTATACCAACCTACTCCATGGTGCACCCGAAATTGCTGGCAAATGGGTTCCTGGTCTAATTCCTGGCACCAAAAGGCCAGATGGCACCGTTAACCACGGCACCTTTACCGGCGGAACTAATTTTGGTATTCCCACAACTACCAAAAATTATAAAGAGGCCTGGGAATTTATCAAATGGTTTTGCTCAGCAGAGATCCAAGCTATGTATGTTAATGAGCTAATGACTAAAGTTCCCGGTACTCTTCAAGTCCCTAGTGCAGCAAATGCACTTTATAACCTCGTTAAATTACCAGAAGAATTTGCCAAAACAATTCACTCGCAAATTAATGAATCTGTAGCAATTCCCTATGCACCTACTAGTGGTGTTCTTTATCG